>NZ_JAATTW010000025.1:0-49691 GCF_013414205.1 Pseudoalteromonas sp. MIP2626 | reverse complement strand
GAACCTAGAACCTAGAACCTAGAACCTAGAACCTAGAACCTAGAACCTAGAACCTAGAACCTAGAACCTAGAACCTAAAGGAATATCATGACTCGTTACGAACACATTAAAGCAGCATTAATTAACTCACCTAAAACATGGTTAGTGACGGGTGTTGCTGGTTTTATTGGTTCAAACCTTTTAGAACATTTATTAAAACTGAATCAAAAAGTAGTAGGGCTCGATAATTTTGCAACGGGTCATCAGCATAACCTTGATGAAGTAAAAGGTTTAGTTACCGCGGAGCAGTGGCAAGGCTTTAACTTTATTGAGGGTGATATTCGTAACTATGAAAGTTGTGAAACAGCCCTAGCTAATAAAGGTAATGATGTTGACTATGTATTACACCAAGCTGCGTTAGGCTCAGTGCCGCGCTCTATTGCTGACCCGTTAACAACTAATGCGGCTAATATCACTGGGTTTTTAAATATGTTACAAGCTGCAAAAGAGGCTAACGTAAAAAGCTTTACCTATGCAGCAAGTAGCTCTACTTATGGTGACCATCCAGCACTGCCAAAAGTCGAAGAAAATATCGGTAACCCATTATCACCTTACGCAGTAACTAAATATGTAAATGAGCTATATGCGGGTGTTTATGCAAAAACCTATGATTTTAAAACAATCGGCCTACGCTACTTTAATGTATTTGGCCAGCGACAAGATCCTAACGGTGCTTATGCTGCGGTAATCCCCAAATGGACTGCTGATATGATCAAAGGCGAAGATGTATTTATTAACGGTGATGGCGAAACCAGCCGTGATTTTTGCTTTATCGAAAATACAGTACAAATGAATATACTAGCAGCCACAGCAGAAGATGAAGCTAAACATAACGTATATAACGTAGCAGTAGGCGATCGCACAACACTCAATGATTTATATAAATCGATTCAATCAGCACTTAAAGAGTGTGATGTAGAATCTGCGAAAGAGCCAATATACCGAGATTTCAGAGCAGGTGATGTACGCCATTCACAAGCTGATGTAAGTAAAGCTGTTAATAATTTGGGTTATGCGCCAGAGTACAAAATTTTACAAGGTATTAGTAAAGCAATGCCGTGGTATAAAGAGTTCTTAGGTAATAAGTAATATGATACAGAATGTGTTGCTTTTGATACTTTGAAAGTGACATATTTATTTTATTGATAGTAAATAAACTGGAATAGTTAATGAGCAATATACTTGAGTTAATTGGCCGTAACAAAACACTCTTCTTGCATGACATTAAAAAAGCTGAAACTGAACTTCGGAAAACAGTATCTCAGTCTCGATTTCTAGTTTTAGGTGGTGCAGGTTCAATAGGTCAAGCCGTTACAAAAGAAATATTTAAGCGAAATCCTGCTAAGCTTCATGTTGTCGATATTAGTGAAAATAACATGGTTGAGTTGGTCCGCGATGTTCGTAGCTCGTTTGGTTATATAGAGGGTGACTTTCAAACATTCGCACTTGATATTGGCTCAGTTGAGTATGATGCATTTATAAAAGCAGATGGCCAATATGATTATGTATTGAACTTGTCGGCACTTAAACATGTTCGTAGTGAAAAAGACCCATTTACATTAATGCGTATGATTGACGTAAATGTATTTAATACAGATAAAACAATTCAACAATCGATTGATTGCGGTGCAAAAAAATACTTTTGTGTATCTACAGATAAAGCAGCGAATCCCGTGAATATGATGGGTGCATCAAAACGTATTATGGAAATGTTTTTAATGCGTAAAAGCAAAGACATTGCTATTTCTACCGCTCGATTTGCAAACGTTGCTTTTTCTGACGGTTCATTATTACATGGCTTTAACCAGCGTATACAAAAGCAACAGCCAATAGTCTCTCCTAGTGATATAAAACGCTATTTTGTTACGCCGCAAGAGTCGGGTGAGCTATGTTTAATGTCGTGTATTTTTGGTGATAATAGAGACATTTTTTTTCCAAAGCTAAGTGAAGCTTTGCACTTAATTACCTTCGCTGATATTGCTATTAAATACCTTCAAGAACGTGGTTTTGAGCCTGTTTTATGTAAAACGGAAGACGAAGCACGTGAACTAGTAAAAACTCTACCAGCTCAAGGGAAGTGGCCATGTTTGTTTACTGAAAGTGACACTACAGGTGAAAAAGACTTTGAAGAATTTTTTACTGACAGTGAAACATTAGACATGGAACGCTTCGATAATTTAGGCATTATTAAAAATGACGCAATTTTCGAGCAAGCATTATTATCTGAGTTTGAAGAAAGAATTACGCAAATGAAAGCAGATAAAACTTGGACAAAAGACGAAATTGTCTCACTTTTCTTTAAAATGCTTCCTGATTTTGGGCATAAAGAAACGGGAAAATACCTTGATGGTAAAATGTAATTAGGCAGATATATCATGACTAAACAGCTTGTTTCATTTGTAAAAGATCTCTACCAAACTAACGAGTTTATTCCTCTGCACGCACCCACTTTTTCAGGGAATGAACAACAATATGTATCCGAAACTATAAGCAGCACGTTTGTTTCAAGTGTTGGTAAGTTTGTAGATGACTTTGAAACACATATTGAAAATTACACCGGCACCGCAAAAGCAGTGGCTACTGTAAATGGTACCGCCGCGTTGCATGCAGCACTGTATATGGCGGGAGTTAAAAATAACGATATCGTTATTACTCAAGCACTTACTTTTGTAGCAACCTGTAATGCTTTACATCACATGGGGGCTGAGCCTGCGTTTGTTGATGTATCACCCGTTAGCTTGGGTTTATGCCCTAAAGCATTGTCTGCATTTTTAGAGCAACATGCGGTATTAACCGAATCGGGACCGATACATAAAAAAACAAAACAGCGCTTTCAGGCAGTAGTGCCAATGCATACATTTGGGCATCCTGTTGAGCTTGATGAACTAATCAGTGTGTGCAATGAGTGGCAGATTACTTTAGTCGAAGATGCAGCAGAAAGCCTTGGCTCATTTTATAAAGGTAAGCATACAGGTACGCTAGGTGATTTTGGCGCAATTAGCTTTAATGGTAATAAAATTATTACCACCGGTGGTGGTGGTATGGTTTTATGCAAAACCTTAGCTACAGGGCAGCATACAAAGCATATAACCACTACAGCTAAGGTTCCTCATCCGTATGAATTCTTCCATGATGAAGCGGGCTTCAATTATCGTATGCCTAATCTAAATGCGGCACTTGGTTGCGCGCAAATGGAAAGCCTTGCTGCATTTATCGACAATAAGCGTCATCTTGCCAGAGTATATTTAGACTTTTTTAAAGGATCTGACTTTCAATTTGTCACTGAGCCTAGTTATGCAAAATCAAACTATTGGTTAAATGCCATTATTTGCCCAAATCCCAGTGAGCGAGAAAAGCTACTAAAGCAAACTAATTCAGATGGTGTAATGACTAGACCAATATGGCAATTAATGCATCGACTACCTATGTTCGAAAATACAATGAGAGGAGATTTAAGCCATTCAGAGTTTATTGAAGCTCACTTAGTCAACATACCAAGCTCTCCAGTTAAAAATTTAGGTAAGTTATAATGACAAAAAAAATAGCAGTATTTACAGGTACCCGTGCAGAATATGGGTTACTTTACTGGGTTCTTAAAGAATTAGAGTGCTCTTCAGAGTGCGATTTGCAATTATATGTAGGTGGAATGCATCTCTCTCCTGAGTTTGGATACACAATAGATAAAATTGTTGCTGATGGATTCAGTGTTACTGAGAAAATGGAGTTTTTATTATCTTCAGATTCTGCAGTAGGTATATCTAAATCAATGGGATTAGCACTCATTTCTGCTTCTGAAGTTTTAGAGCGTAATAAGCCAGACCTTGTTGTATTATTAGGTGACCGCTTTGAGTCCTTAGCACTAGCGCAAGCAGCGATGTTAGCATGTATACCAATAGCGCATATACATGGTGGAGAGACAACTGAAGGGCTGATTGATGAAGCTATTCGTCATTCAATAACGAAGATGTCACATATTCATTTCACGGCGACAGAAGATTATCGCAAAAGAGTAATTCAACTTGGTGAGCAACCAGAAAAAGTATTTAATTATGGTGCACCAGGTATCGACAGTATATTAAAACTTGATCTTCTAGATAAACAAAAGCTCTCAGAGTCAATAAAATTTGACCTATCATCCCCTTATTTTATGATTACATATCATCCAGTAACACTAGATAATACAGGAGGGGTTGAATCACTAAACAACTTAAATAAAGTTTTAGATTTATTTCCTGATTATAAATGCATAATTACATATCCAAATGCAGACACTCACGGAAGAAAGTTAATCGAAGTGCTAAACGAGTATAAAGATAAATATCCAGAGCGAATATTATTAGTTCAATCTTTAGGACAGCTTAGGTACTTAAGTCTACTTAAATATGCTGCAGCAGTTATAGGTAATTCATCAAGTGGATTAATTGAAGCTCCAACCTTTAATATTCCAACTATTAATATTGGGAATCGACAAAAAGGTCGTATTGCTGGCGATACAGTAATACAAAGTGGAGATACTTTTGAAGAAATAAGAGAGGCTTTTAAAATTGCTTTAAGCCCAGAGTTTAATAAAGTGTGCAAGGCTGCAAAAAACCCTTATGGCGATGGCACGAGTTCACCAAAGATTGTAAATAAAATTCTAACATACCCTCTTCAAAATATTGTGGTGAAATCATTTTATGACTTCAATGAATAAAAAATTACGAATTGCTTTTATTGGATGTGTCGAATCAAGCTTTCGAGCATTAAACACCCTAATAAATATGGATTGTGTAGAAGTTTGTGGAGTGGTGACCAGAAAGCACTCCAAGGTTAACTCTGACTTTGTTGACTTATCTAGTTTATGTGAAGAAAAAAACATACCATATTATTTTGAAAACCCACAAGAGCGACAAGGTACGTATCAATTTTTAAAAAGCTTTGAATTAGATGTAATCTATTGTTTTGGGTGGAGCTATTTACTTAAAAAAGAAACGTTAGAGTTGACTGAATATGGTGTGATCGGCTTTCATCCTGCTAAGCTACCGGCTAATAGAGGAAGGCACCCGTTAATATGGGCTCTAACTTTAGGGTTAGAAGAAACCGCTTCAACTTTCTTTAAGATGGATGAGGGGGCGGATTCAGGACCAATATTAAGCCAGCGGGCTATAATTATCGAAAAAAGTGATAATGCTACCTCTTTATATAATAAAGTCTTAGCAGTAGCTAATGAACAAATTGTTGAATTTACTCAAGAGCTACACAATGGTACTGCTAAGTTTTATGAACAAAACGATCAGCAAGCTAACTATTGGAGAAAGCGCAGTCGGAAAGACGGGTTAATCGACTGGCGAATGACTGCAAATACTATTCATAATTTAATTAGGTCTTTAGCTGCGCCTTATCCAGGAGCTGAGTTTTCGGTGAACGAAAAACTATTTACTGTTATGGGTTCAACTCCAATATTTGATACATATCCAGTAAACATAGAGCCAGGAAAAGTGTTATCCATTAAAGAAAATGAGCTCTTAGTTAAGTGCGCAGGCCGAGATGCAATTTGGTTACATAATATCGATCCTAATGCTTTGAATGAAATTGGAGAGTACTTATGAAAAAGGTATTAATAGTAGCTCCACATGCAGACGATGAAACATTAGGCTGCGGCGGAACAATATTAAGGTATATAAAAGAAGGGCACGAAGTACACTGGCTATTAGTTACAGGAATGAAAGAAGAGTTTGGTTTTACTCGAGAGCAAATAACAATAAGAAATAAAGAAATTGATAAAGTAAACAAGCTTTACGGTTTTAGTAGTCTAAATGAACTTAATTTCCCACCGGCAGCCCTTGAAACTGTTAGCAAAGGGAAGCTGATAGGCGCTATTTCGAAAGTTGTTAACGAAATAAAACCAGATGAAGTTTATACTACTTATCGAAATGATGCGCATAGCGATCACGAGATTGTATATGATGCAGTTATGTCATGTACAAAATCTTTTCGCTACCCTTTTATTAAAAAAGTTTTAGCGTATGAAACAATGTCAGAAACAGATTATGGCTTAAAGCCTGAAGATGGTGGCTTTAGACCAAACACTTTTATTGATATAGGCCCTTTCTTAGAAGCTAAATTAGATATTCTTGAAGTGTTTGAATCAGAAGTTGGTGAGTTCCCCTTCCCTAGAAGTAGAAAGTCTTTAGAATCTTTAGCATTTGTTAGAGGGGCGCAATCAAATTGTAATGCCGCTGAAGCGTACTTTATGATCAAGGAGGTAATATGAAAACATTAATCATTGCAGAAGCAGGTGTTAATCATAATGGTAGCGACGAATTAGCATTTGCTCTTGTTGATGCAGCGCATCAAGCTGGAGCTGATATAGTTAAATTCCAAACATTTAAAGCTAAAAATCTGGTTACTGAAGATGCGCAACAAGCAGAGTATCAAATTACTAATAGTGGAAAAAAAGAGTCACAGTACTCAATGTTAAAGCGATTAGAATTAAGCTACGAAACACATCATAAATTGGTTGAATATTGTAATAATTTAGGTATTCAATTTTTATCTACAGCATTCGAATCAGAAAGCCTTTCATTTTTAGTTGATGATTTAGGAATAACACGGCTAAAACTACCGTCAGGTGAAATTACAAATGCGCCATTAGTGCTAGAACACGCAAGAACAGGTTGTGATTTAATTGTATCAACAGGTATGGCAACACTTTCTGAAATAGAGCAGGCGTTATCGGTAATTGCCTTTGGTTATATGAATCCAAAAGGTAATCCAACTGATGAAGCGCTACAAGCTGCGTACTTTTCTGAGCAAGGTAAGCAGTTATTAAAAGACAAAGTAACACTTCTACATTGCACTACCGAATATCCAGCACCATTTAATGATATAAATTTAAATGCCATGGACACTATGAAAGACGCCTTTAAGCTAGAAGTTGGTTACTCAGATCATAGCGCCGGAATTGTAGTACCCATTGCAGCTGTCGCGAAAGGGGCTGTTTTAATCGAAAAGCATTTTACAGTTGATAAATCTTTGCCAGGGCCAGATCACAAAGCATCTCTTGATCCAATAGAATTAAAAGAAATGGTTGATGGAATTCGCATTGTAGAAAAAATATTAGGTGATGGTATTAAAGGACCACGGCCTTCTGAAGTTAAAAATAAAGTCGTTGCGCGTAAAAGTTTAGTTGCAGCACAAGCAATTAAACAAGGAGACATATTGACTGAAAAGAATATTTCAGTGAAACGACCAGGGGACGGTATTGCACCAATTAATTTTTGGAAATTATTAGATACCCCGGCCACTAAAAATTACTCAGTTGGTCAATTACTAGATGAAAAATAAGCCCTTTGTAATGATTGGTGGTGGAGGCCACGCCGCAGCATTAGCAGAAATCCTTATCAAGCAAAAAAAAAGGATAGTTGGTGTCGTTTCACCTGAATTGACTGCCGGAAATATACTTTTTGAGAATATTGAGCTTTTTCTAAATGATGACGATATTCTTAAATTTAGACCGGAGGATATACTATTAGTCAATGGTATTGGTTCTATGCCTTATAAATCATTAAGAGAAGATGTATATAATCGGTTTAAAAAGCTAGGTTATGTATTTGCTACAGTCATAGCTGATTCAGCCTTAGTATCAGATTATTCTACTTTAGAATGTGGTGTTCAAATAATGAATAATTGTGTAGTAAATCTTGGCTGCAAGGTAGATGAGAACACCATAATTAATACATCAACGTCTATAGATCACGATTGCACTATTGGTGCACACTGCCATTTAGCACCTGGAACAACTTTAAGTGGTCAGGTTGTAATTGAGAGAAATGTGCACGTAGCAACAGGCGTCAATGTTATTAATAATATTATTATAGGTCACAACACAATAGTTGGAGTTGGGACTAATGTAACTAAATCAATCCCATCAAACTCCATTGTGTATGGTGAGCGTTCAGTAATTAAAGGATTAGGTATAACACATGACTGTTAACTGGCAAAAAGTGGTAATCACCCCAACAGTTTCAATTAAAGACGCATTAAAAGTAATTGATAAAGAAGCACTCAGAGTCGCGCTTATAGTAGATAACAATAAGCTGGTCGGTATGGTGACTGATGGTGATGTGAGGCGCGGTATACTTAAAGGGGTTGAGTTAACTGATACAGTTAATAAAATAATGAATAACACTCCACTAAGTGCTAACGTGAATCTTGCTACAGAAGAGCTAAGAAAAATAATGCAGCAAAGACAAATATTATCTTTGCCGTTGGTCGATGACGAAGGCCGTTTAGTCGGCCTGAAAACATTATACGATACCTTAGCAGTACAAAAACGTGAAAACCCTGTATTTATTATGGCTGGGGGCTTTGGAACTCGATTAAAGCCACTCACCGATAATTGCCCTAAGCCAATGCTGAAAGTTGGCGACAAGCCAATGCTGGAAACATTAATTAATAACTTTAAAAATCATGGTTTTTATAAGTTTTATATCTCTACACATTACTTGCCAGAAGTTATTATGGATTACTTTGGTACTGGCGAAAGGTTTGATGTAGAAATTACCTACGTACATGAAGAAACGCCATTAGGCACAGGTGGCGCACTTTCTTTATTACCAAATACGTTACCAAATGAGCCTTTAATTATGATTAATGGTGATATTTTAACAAACGTAGACTTTTCTAAAGTACTCGACTTTCATGCTAAGCAGGCAAGTGATGCAACAATGTGCGTCCGTGATTATGAGATTAAAATTCCCTTTGGTGTTATAGAAGGTGAAGGGCACGAAATTACAGCAATGGTAGAAAAGCCTACGTATCGTTATTTTGTGAATGCAGGTATTTATATTATTTCTAATCATATAATTAATTCGCTTCCAAAAAATGAGCGATTAGATATGCCAACATTATTTGAAATAAAACAGCAAGCAGGTTTTAAAACATTAAAGTTTCCTATCCATGAATATTGGCTAGATGTGGGGCGTCATGCTGACTTTAATAAAGCACAAGTAGATATACACGATTTAGGCCTATAAATGAAACCAAAAGTATTAGCTATAGTCCCTGCTAGGGCAGGCAGTAAACGACTACCTCAAAAAAATATTAAACTATTAAATGGTTTACCGCTTATAGCGCATACATTTGAGGCAATAAAAGATTCGAAATATATTAGCGCAACAATAGCGACTTCAGATTGCTCAGAAGCGCTTAATATAAGTACTCAATATACCAATACTTACCCCTTAAACAGACCTACGGAACTTGCGTCAGACACAGCCACAACTGTTGATGTAGTTTTACATGCTGTAGAGTATGCAAAGCAATTTGAGGAGTTTGATATTGTTTGTTTGTTACAACCTACATCACCCTTACGAACAGCGCAGGATATAGATAACGCAATAGCTCTTTATATAGATAAGCAGGCTAAAGGAGTTGTTTCCATGACTAAATGTGAACACTCGCCACTATGGGCTACCCGATTAGATACACCTGCTGAGTTTAAAGAGTTTATAAAAGGTCTTACTAACGCTCGTTCCCAAGATCTAAAAGAGTTTTATCAATTAAACGGTGCAATATACTTAGTCGATAAGGTCACATTGCTTAACACAAAAAAAATATTTTTAGACGACGATTATTATCCCTTTATAATGACTATTGAAAACTCAGTTGATATAGATACACGTTTAGATTTTAAATTTGCTGAAGTGCTTTTAAGAGAAAAATATGCAAAATAATATTTATCTGGTTGAGTCACCAACACAGTTAATGTCAGCAATTGAAGCCAAAAATTATAATAAGGGAAAGCATTTTTTAATTATTAAGTATGGTTCTAGTAATAGACATGAGCATTATAAGCAGCTCAAAGAACTTGTAGATCCAAATCACTGGGATAGTGTTTTTAGTGTTTTTAGTGTTAGTAATAAATATGTAAATCAGCTACTTGTTTTTTTCTTTGTCATTAAGTTTAAATTTAAGTTTAAGTCTGAACGAACAAAAGTATATATTGGAGAATACAGGAATATATTTTTTTGTATTCTTGCAAAGGCTCTATCATCAAGAAAAGAGGTTCTTCTTGATGATGGTTGTGTAACTATAATGTTGCAAAATAAATATTTTTCTAAAAAGAAAGGTATGTGTAATTATTATAGTAATCAAAAAGTATTTTTTGTTTTTTTGTTTTTTAGTTATTTATTTCGTTTTAAAATAGATGATAATCCTCCTGACTTATTCAGTGTTTTTAACTTGAAGGAATGGTTATTACCATGCCAGAAAAATGAACGGATTACTTTAGAGCCAAAGAAAGTTGAAGTTATAGACGAGTTTTATTTTTTTGGGGCTAAGTATTCTGAGGTTGGTATTTTACCGTTAAATGTAGAGTTATCAATACTGCTTTTTTCTTTTGAGTATATTGAAGAAAGGTATAGTCAATCATTTGTTTATATTGCACATCGTGACGACTCGCAGGAAAAGCTCTCCGCCATCTCTAGAATGGGTATAACGGTTAAACAGCTAGGCGCCCCTTGTGAAGCTTATTTTCTAGCATTAGGGTGTGTCCCTCGGTTTATAGGTGGTTTTTATACAACTAGCCTTATATCATTACCCAGTATGTTCGAAATCGAAAAAGTAGTGAGTTTTGATTTTTCTAAGTATATAGATGATGAAAATATAAAAAGCAATACAAACTATATCTATGATTACTTAAAAGATAGTCATGTGGATGTCATTCCTGTGGATTTAAGTGCTCTGCCATGAAGCTGACCTATTTAATAAAAGGTGCTTTTTGAACAAGTTATTTAATTTAAGTGTCCACATATTAATATATGATTGTAAGGCAACGTATGAGTAACTTTTTAAAAAACAGCTCTATTTACATATTTAGTTCTATTGCTAGTGCTGCCATTCCTTTTGTTTTATTGCCTATATTAACACGTTATTTAACGCCTGCGGAATATGGGCAAATAGCCATGTTTAGTATATTTACAACCGCGTTAGCGGCTTTAATAGGTTTAAGTGTAAATGGGGCTGCAAACAGGCGCTTTTTTGACGAAAACATTTCAGATACTGAGTTAGCACGATTTAACGGTAACTGTTTTTTTATTTTATTAGCTAGTGCATGTGTTGCTTTGTTTTTTTTAGTGCTTGTAGATGTGTTTTTAGCCGGTTACCTAGGTATTCCTCCTACCTGGGTTTACTTGGGGTTATTAAGTGTTTTTTGCAGTTTTATTTTAAACCTACGTTTAGGTCAGTGGCAAATTAGAGGAAAAGCAAAATCATACGGTGCTCTGCAAATAACAAATGCGCTTGTGGTTTTATTATTTAGTTTATTATTTGTTATTTCACTTAAGTTAGGTCCAAACGGCCGTATTTATGGCATTGTTTTGACAAGTGTAATTATAGGTGCTTTGTCTTTCTTTACCCTTCGTAACGACAAGCTTGTTTTGTTTGAGTATAACCGAGCCGATATTAATTATGCACTATCATTTGGTGTTCCGTTAATCCCTCATGTGCTGGGTGGTTTTTTATTGTTATCGGTCGATAGGCTGGTAATTAATAAAGAGCTTGGGCTTGAAATGACGGGTATTTATATGGTTGCTATTAATTTAGGTAGCGCTTTAAATATAATATTTAATAGTATTAATAAAGCTTATTCACCTTGGTTGTTTGGGCAGTTAAAAGAAAATAAGCAAGCTAATAAAAGGGCTATTGTTAAAAAAACATATCTGTATTTTATTTTTTTAGTGCTTATGGCGCTATTGTCTTTTTTAATTGCTCCGCCAATATTAAAGTTAATTGTTGGTGAAAAGTTCCATCAGGCAGCAGATGTTTTACCTTTAATAATAACAGGGCAGATATTTTTAGGTATGTACTTTATGGTAACTAATTATATATTTTATATTAAAAAAACTAAGTACTTATCTTATGTAACTATTTCGTCAGGAGCAATAAATGTTGTTTTATTGCTTTTGCTTATTCCTCATTATGGGATAAATGGTGCAGCATTGGCTTTTTTAATTGCTAACTTTTTGAGATTCCTAGGAACATGGGCGCTTAGTGCAAAAGTATATAAAATGCCTTGGGGTTTGAAAGGTTAAAGCCGTGGTTGCTATATGTACTTTAAGCCTGTGTAAGTACAGTGTTAAAAGGATGCGTAAATAGTCTCTAATGCTATTTTAATAGAGTGAGTAATTCGGGTTATGGGGAGGTAACTGTTAGTGATAACTATCACTCTGGGCCCGAGTGCATTATGATTACTCAAAACCATAATATAAATGGTAAAACCTTACCGTATGATGATGCTTACATTTTTAAAGATATAGATGTTGGCGATAATGTTTAGTTAGGCAGTAGGGTTATAATTTTAGGGGGGTAACAATAGGTGAAGGCGCTATCATTCAGGCTGGTAGCGTTGTTGTTTCTGACATACCTCCATTATCTAGTGCGGGTGGGCACCCTGCCGCTGTGTTCAGTAAACGAGATTCTGCGCATTACTTTAGTTTAAAAGAGCAAGGGAAGTTTAATTAGAAGTATTTAAAGTTTATTAATGAATTGATTACAGATATCCACCTTCCAAGTTGTTGATTGATATACCCTGGGGGGATAGCTGTTATTCATTGGAGTTAATGTGTTTCTTGCTATGCAGTGTATAAAGGATTGCAGGTAGGGATGCAATAATTAATTTATTGTACACAGAGTACTAAAGGTTTTTATGTTAAACGAATTATCAGTCGTGATACCGGCTTATCGCTCAGAGGCACTAATAGCAAGGACACTTGAAAGTATTCTTCAGGAAGGTGTCTTAGCAGAAAATATAATTGTTGTGGAAGATGGAGTTTTTGATAACACTAAAGCTACTCTAGATAAATATAATATTAAGCACATTGTTCAAGCTAAAAATATGGGGGCTCCAAAAGCCCGAAATGTAGGCCTTGCAGAAGTTAAAACAAAGTATGTAATGTTTATTGACTCAGATGACTTTGTATCTGATAAGTTGATTTCAGGGCTTATTGAAGTGGCTAATAGCGCCAATGCTGATATTGCTTTTGGTCCGTGGCGCTTTGATGGTGATAAAATGAAGACTGGAACTTTGCGATATCCACCGGCTTTAACTTCAAGTGAATGGGTTTTGTTTTGGTTAAATTATGGAGTCATTCCGACTTGCAGTGTGTTGTGGCGAGTTGATTCAATTCGTAGTATTTGTGGCTGGGATGAAAGGTTAAAAAAAAATCAAGATGGTGAAATTGTTATTAGAGCTTTTCTAAACGACTTTAACATAGGTGTATCAACACAAGGCTATAGTACTTATTGGCAACATGAGTCACAACATAGAGTTAGTGATGCACATATTATAGATAGAGATTTCACCTCAAACATTGTATATGAGTTAATAATGAGTAAGGCTGCAAATGTGAAACAACGCCATTATAGCTATGAGATAGGAAGGTACTGTTGTAAAGAGTCTTGGATGTGCTTTTCAAATAGTTATATAGAGGGGGGAGCATCTTGGAAGTCACGTGCGCAGGCTCATGGTTATTCAAAAAAAGGGTATAGTTTAGCAACTAATATTTTTGGCGGTTTATTTGGTTATAAGTTTGGAGCCAAAGTAAAACATTTTTTATTTCCTTACTTTAAAAAGCTTATTTATAAATGAAAATCCTTCTTGTTATAACCGGTTTGGGAATGGGTGGAGCTGAGCATGTGGTTGTTAATCTTGCAGATAACTTGGTTTCTCGAGGGAATCAAGTGAAAATTGCATACTTAACCGGTGAACCTGTCGTCTTGCCTAGCAACCCTGATGTTGAAGTGTTTTCTGTTGGATTTAATAGCTCTAAAGACCTATTTAAGGCTTACTTTAGACTAAGAGCATTTGTTAAGAAATTTCGTCCTGATGTTGTGCATAGTCACATGTTCCACGCTAATTTAATATCTCGATTATTAAGATTAACTTTGAGTTTCTCTAGGCTTATTAGTACTGCACATAATACTAATGAAGGAGGGAAACTTCGGATGCTAGCTTATAGATTAACTGATTACCTGGCGGACATATCGACGAATGTTACTGATGAAGCTGTAGCTGCTTTTATTCAAAAAGGCGCGGTAAAACATGATCGCATGGTGAGCATTACCAATGGCATAGATGTTAACAAATTTCATTTTGATCCAGAAAAAAGTATAGAGAAGCGCGCTGAATTAGGTGTTAATAATGAAAAAGTGATTTTAGCAGTCGGTAGACTTAATGAGCAAAAAGACTACGGTAATTTACTAAATGCTGTTGCTTTACTTAAGCAAAAACGACAAGATTTTAAGGTATTCATTGTAGGTGATGGGCCGCTTAAAGCGGAACTTTTAGAGCTCGTTGCCAATCTTGATATTGAAAGTTATATTGAATTTTTAGGTATACAGCGTGATGTTCCTGAATTAATGGCGGCTTGTGATACATTTGTTTTATCCTCTGCGTGGGAGGGCTTTGGCCTAGTTGTCGCAGAGGCCATGTCATGTGAACGTGTTGTTGTTGCAACTGACTGTGGAGGGGTTGCAGAGGTTGTGGGTTCTTGTGGTATTTTAGTTGAACCTAAAAATCATAAAGCTCTTGCGCAAGCCATAGGTGAGTCTTTAGAGCTAAATGATAGTGCTAAAGCTAAATTAGGTGCTGAAGCAAGGCAACGTATTAACGAGAAATTTTCCTTAGATGCTAATGTTGAAGCCTATTGTAAACTATATGCACAGACTGATTTTACAAAATTGTAAAAGTGCTAACTATCGTTGGGCATACTTAAATTTTAGTTCGGCATATAAGCTATTATTAATTTGGAATTGATTAATATTATGAATTTTTATAAGAACTTACTATGAGCTGGTATCAAAGAATTGGCCTAGAAACCTCCTTTTTATATGACTTACCTAATTTTTTAATATGTATATTGGTTGTTTTTATTGTAAGTAGCTCAGTTAAGCTACCACGCAACTATATGTTACTTTTGTTAGCGCATTGCTTTGTACCATTTATACTTAATGATGTGCTTTTTCCGACAAGTTATATGCCAGATCAGTTTAAATATATAGCAAGTGTTATAGATATACGTAGTGGTAATAGTGTAACTGAGTCTAGCAGTAACGTAGCGAATGCAAGCTGGATGCTTGCTTTTATACCGCTCCCCTTTGTTGAAACAACACAAAGCTTGGGTTTTTTTAATAAGCTTATATTTATTTTAATGTTTGCTTTTTTATATAAAAAGGGGGGGGTAAACCGGTTTTCAGCTTATTTTTTATTGCTATATCCCAGTATTGTGCTTTATACGGGGTTGAGCTTACGCGATACACTTGTTTTTTGCTCTATGATGCTAAGCGCTTATTTTGCTATTAAACGTAACTTTTTATTAATGACTTTATTTATAGCGCCTCTTTACTTTATAAAATTTCAAAACTTTTTTTTAATGCTACCTTTGTTCGCTTTTGCTTTATTTAATTTAACTAAAAAGGGCTTATCGGTGCGTAAAGCTTTAGTTATTTTAGTTATTGTAATTATTGTAATGCTCATGAGCTTTCCTATAGCAGCGCCATTGATTAATAGCTCTCGTTTAGCTATGTACCGGGAAGATGGTGGTGTAAATGCTGAAGGTATTCCTTTAATTACAAATGTTGGTGATTTTATTTATTTAGGTATAACCAGTGGTTTGTACTTTTTTGCTAAACCATTCCCCTGGGAAGCTAATAGCCCATTGCAGTTAATTCAGGTATTCGAAAACTTAATTATTATGTTCATCGTTGTTAAGTTAACTGTTCAGGCATGGCGTAAAAGTGTTCGTGATTTGATGTTTTGGTTGGTATTATTTTTAGTGTCATTGTCGATATACGGTTTAGTTGTTTTTAATTATGGTACGGCTGCTCGATATAGATTCCCGTTTATTGCGCTGTATGTAGTATATGTTGCTTACACATGTAATATAACTCATATTTTTAATAGAAAAAAAAAGCTTAACCCTAGTTGTTAAATTTTGAGTGACCTTAACACTAAGATGACTGCTGTTTGTATATTCATAATATGAACATTATTAAAGGTTTTTAATGAAGTTATTATTTATAGTTAACGTAGATTGGTTTTTTATATCTCACCGTTTACCCATTGCATTAGCGGCTGTTGAACAAGGCTACGAAGTACATTTAGCTTGTGGAATAACTGATCGTAAAAATGAACTTGAAGCATTAGGTATTATTGTTCATTCTTTATCAATTAGCAGAAGTGGCACTAGCCTTTTAAAAGAACTAAAAGTTATTAAAGAAATGAATAAAGTGGTGAAGCAAGTATCACCTGATGCAGTTCATTTGGTTACTATTAAAGGCGCTGTATACGGTGGTTTAGTGACGCGTTTTAAAAAGATTAAAGTGAGAGTCGCTTCTATTTCAGGTTTGGGTTTTGTATTTATAGATAAAGGGTTTAAAGCACGTATTCTTCGGTTTTTAGTGACTAAGTTATACCGTATTGCATTAAACTCATTTAATACTAAGGTGATTTTTCAAAATGAAAATGATAAAAGTATTTTTATTGAAAATAAAATAATTAAAGCTAAGCAAAGTCTTATCATTAGAGGTTCTGGAGTCGACTTAACAATATATAAATATTTACCTGAGCCTGCTGGCGAAAAAGTTATCATGTTTTTAGCACGGTTATTAAAAGATAAAGGCTTAGTTGAATTTTGTGATGCTGCGATAACACTTAAAAAATCAGGTTTTAAAGGTCGGTTTGTATTAGTGGGCGATATTGATCTTCATAATCCAAATTCTTTAACTCAGGAAGAGCTCAATAATTATGTGGATTCTGGTTATATAGAGCACTGGGGCTTTTCGAGTAATGTTGCAGAAATCATCTCCAAATCTCATATTATGGTGCTTCCTTCTTATAGGGAAGGGCTGCCAAAAAGTTTAATTGAAGCTGCTGCCTGTGGGCGCGCAGTTGTTACCACTGATGTACCAGGCTGTAGAGATGCAATTACACCGAATAAAACGGGTATTTTGATTCCAGTAAAGTCTTCTGAGGCTATAATAAGCGCAATCCAAACACTTTACGAAAATGATGACACAAGAGTAGAAATGGGTAAGCAGGGAAGAGTATTAGCAGAGTCTTGTTTTGACATAACTGATGTCATTGAAACTCATTTACAGCTATATAAAGAGGCAATATGAGAATTGCAATAACAGGCGCAACAGGTTTTGTAGGAAAGCACCTGATTAAAGAACTAATGATAAAAGAGTTAAGCGCTGAAGAGTTGGTGATTATTGGACGACGTAAAGTTAACTTACCTAATACTACCTTTTTCAATTCTTCTATTGATGGAGAAACTGATTACAGTAAAGCATTAGGCTCTATAGATGTTATTGTTCATTGTGCAGCCCGCGCCCACATAATGAATGATGACGCTAAAGATCCTTTAGCAGAATTTAGAGAGGTGAATACTGAAGGGACACTTAATTTAGCTAAACAAGCAGCACAATCAGGCGTTAAACGCTTTATATTTTTAAGCTCGATTAAAGTGAACGGTGAAAGTACAAGTGGTAAGGGTCCTTTCACTGCAAGCGATAGCTCAGCTGTTGAAGACCCTTACGGCATCTCGAAAGCAGAGGCTGAACAGCAATTGTTGGAACTTGGTAAGCAAACAGGTATGGAGATTGTTATTATCCGCCCACCATTAGTTTATGGTGAAGGGGTGAAAGCAAACTTTGCCTCTTTGATGCGGTTTGTTGGAAAAGGTTTGCCATTGCCTTTTAGGGCGATAAAAAATAATAAGCGCAGCCTGATTTCAGTATATAATTTGGTCGATTTAATTATGGTATGTATTGAACACCCAAAAGCAGCGAATCAGATGTTTTTAGCAAGCGACGACAATAATTTATCAACGGCTGAAATGGTAGCTCTAATGGCTAAGGTGCAAAATAAAAAGAACCTTGCTTTACCTGTGCCTGTTTGGTGCTTTAAATTAGCCGGAAAGTTGCTAAATAAAACAGATGTGATTGATAGGCTTACGGGCTCCCTTCAACTAGATATCACCCATACAAAAAGCACCCTTAATTGGACGCCTCCATACTCAGTTGAGCATGGTTTTAAACTTGCCGCTAAAAAGCCTTTAACAAAATAATTACTGGATTTATAAATGATACGTTTACTCGATTTTTTGCTTTCACTATTTGGCTTGTTGTTTGCTATGCCATTTTTAGTAATTTTATACATTATTGGTTTATTTGATACCGGCTCTCCTATATTCATGCAGGAGCGTGTTGGCCGCAATAAAAAGCCATTCACATTAGTTAAGTTTAGAACTATGAGTGTTAATACAGCATCGGTAGCAAGCCACTTAGCCAGTACTGCGTCAATAACGCCTTTTGGTGGTTTTTTACGTAAAACGAAGCTTGATGAATTGCCTCAACTGTGGAATGTGCTAAAAGGTGAAATGAGTTTAGTAGGCCCACGCCCTGGTTTATTCAACCAAGAAGAACTAACGCAAGCGCGTGAAGCTAAAAATGTTTACACTGTTCGTCCTGGTATTACAGGCTTAGCTCAAGTAAACGAAATTGATATGTCTACCCCAGGGCTGCTTGCTAAAACAGACCGTGAAATGATAGATACGCTAACAATTGGTAATTATTTTAAATATATACTAATGACGGTTACTGGTAGTGGTAGTGGTGACAGGGTTAAATAGCGCTTACTGTTTACAATGGTAGATTAGGCCGATTGTAATATCTATTGGGCCTAAATATTGGATGCTTTTAACGCATTAATTTAAATGCACTATTTCTTGAAGAGTGTCTCGCGTGAGACACTCTTGAGACAGTTTTTAGACATTATTTACTTCACCAATAGTCACATTACTTATATATTTTAACTGTCTCAATTAAGCGTTTAAGCTCTAATTAATCTCTAAGCGTGTAACAAATAAATCATCATTTAAGACTAATTACATTAATGAGTTTTTTGTTATAGTTTTAATATTGTTAATTTCAAACATCATATTGGGTTATGCCCTGGACCGGAATCGAAAAGGAACTTGCCGTGGATAGTTTTATCCGTTCTATTTTAAGTGCTTCTAGGCCTAGAAAACGCCTTATTACGCTTTTCATTGACTCACTTTTTATAGCGACCGCCTTTTGGTTAGCCCTTATTGTTAGGCTCGATAGCTTTGAGCCATTAAAAAGTGCTGATAATTGGCTGCTGTTATTAATGTTAATCCCTATTGCTTTATATGCGTTTATTGGATTGGGTTTATACCGAGCTGTACTGAGATACATGAACTCGCAAGCGTTATGGGCTATTGTATTAGGCACGCTTATTACTACAGCGAGCCTAGTGTTACTGGCTTTTTTTGCTGGGGTAAGTATACCGCGCACTATGCCGTTTATTTTTGCTTGGTTATGTTTATTAACAGTAGGGGGCTCGCGTGTATTGGTGCGTGCACTGATAGGAAAAATGACTACTGGTAGCAAAGAGCCGGTTATTATTTATGGTGCGGGCTCATCTGGGCGTCAATTAGCCACGGCATTGAATGCGGGACCAGAGTATTTTGTAAATGCTTTTATTGATGATGACGTGACAAAGCACGGCTCTATAGTGCAGGGTATTCCTATACGTGCCTTTGACGATATACACGAATTAATAAAAAAACGTAAAGCAACGAAAATATTACTGGCAATGCCCAGTGCTACACGTGCAAGGCGTAAAGAAGTGCTCGCCCAACTTGAGCCTTTGACTATCAAAGTGCTTTCAATCCCTGGAATGGCCGATATAGTCGAAGGTAAAGCGCAACTCACTGAATTTAGAGATGTGGGTATTGAAGATTTACTGGGTCGTGATCCTGTAACCCCCAAACCCGAACTAATGATTGCAAACATAGCGAATAAAGTAGTTATGGTTACTGGCGCTGGTGGCTCGATAGGCTCTGAGCTGTGTAGACAAATAATTAAAATAAAACCCACTAAACTAGTGCTTTATGAACGCAGCGAAATTGCGCTTTACTCTATAGAAAAAGAACTTGCTGAATACATTACCCGCCTAAATCTCGCAATAGATTTAATCCCTATTATGGGCTCAGTACAACGGGTTAACCGCCTTGAAACGGTAATGAGAACTTTTGGTGTAAAAACCATCTATCATGCAGCGGCTTATAAACATGTGCCATTGGTTGAGCACAATGTTGTAGAAGGTGTGCGTAATAATATATTTGGTACATATTACGCGGCCAAAGCAGCTGTTGAGGCTAACGTAGATACCTTTGTATTGATTTCTACCGATAAAGCAGTACGCCCAACCAATGTTATGGGCGCGACTAAACGTATAGCCGAGCTAGTGTTACAAGGCTTAGCACAAGAGCAAGGTATTAAACATAAAACGCGTTTTTGTATGGTGCGTTTTGGTAATGTACTTGGTTCAAGTGGTTCAGTAGTGCCACTATTTCGCCGCCAAATAAAAGAAGGTGGCCCAATAACATTAACTCACCCCGATATTACTCGCTACTTTATGACCATACCTGAAGCGGCAGAACTTGTTATACAGGCAGGTGCTATGGGCAAAGGCGGTGACGTGTTTGTACTCGATATGGGTGATTCAGTAAAAATAAAAGATCTTGCCACGAAGATGGTTAGGCTATCAGGCCTCGAAATTAAAACCGACGCGAACCCTCATGGCGATATTGAAATAAAATGTACAGGCCTTCGCCCAGGTGAAAAATTATATGAAGAACTATTAATAGGCGATAACGTAGAGCAAACTCCGCATGAGCGCATAATGACGGCAAAAGAAGTAATGCTGCCACTTAGTGAGCTTAATGTATTTATTGATGCGCTTGATATTGCATGCCATAACTTTGAGCATGAAAAAATTCGCCAACTATTACTCGATGCACCAACTGGCTTTAACCCCACTGATGGTATTTGTGATTTAGTGTGGAATGCCAGACTTGAAAATGAATCTGAAGGTAATACTGAAAGCATAAATAATGTGGTTAATTTAAATAAATAATTAACGATAAGCTTCAAGTTGCAGATACGTATTAAAGCTAAAAAAGCACCGAGTTCAATTTGAACTCGGTGCTTTTTGGTTATTAAACCTGCTGCTTATATTACACAGCACTTTTAAAAAAAGATTAAAAACATTCAGCTTAGATATATTGCTGAGCTGTTAATTTGTATAAACACTTAACGAATAAATTAAAGGACTATCTGTGAAAGCTGTAATCCCTGTTGCCGGTTTAGGCACTCGTATGTTACCTATGACCAAAGCCATTCCTAAAGAAATGCTACCGTTGGTTGATAAGCCTCTTATTCAATATATAGTAAATGAGTGTGTTGCTGCAGGCATTAAAGAAATTGTATTAGTAACGCACAGCTCTAAAAATGCGATTGAAAACCATTTTGATACTAGTTTTGAGCTAGAGGCAACGCTTGAAAAGCGCGTTAAGCGTGTTTTACTTGATGAAGTACGTTCTATTTGCCCAGCTGATGTAACCATTATGCACGTACGCCAAGGCGAAGCTAAAGGCTTAGGCCATGCTGTATTGTGCGCAAAGCCTATTATTAGTGATGACGATTTTGTAGTGGTATTGCCCGATGTAATCCTCGATGCCTATACAGCAAATCAAAAAACTGAAAATTTAGCAGCAATGATTGACCGCTTTAATCAAACGCAAGCCAGCCAAATTATGCTAGAGCCCGTAGCACTTGAAGATGTGAGCAAATACGGTATTGCCGACATTAGTGGTGTGCAGTTAAATCCAGGTGAAAGTGCTGCAATTAAAACTATGGTTGAAAAGCCAGCGGTAGACGTTGCTCCATCAAACCTTGCGGTTGTTGGCCGTTATGTTTTAAGTAAAAATATTTGGCCGTTACTGGCTAAAACTACAGTAGGCGCTGGTGGCGAAATACAGCTAACTGATGCGATTGATGCGTTAATGGAAACCGAAACCGTGGAAGCATTTCATATGAGTGGTCGCTCACACGATTGTGGCGATAAACTCGGTTACTTAAAAGCCATTGTCGAATACAGCCTACGCCATGAAACGTTAGGTCAAGAGTTTACAGAGCATTTAAAATTGCTGGTAAACTAGGGCGTGTTGATCTTTGCGGTATGAAAAACAAACAGCATGAAGATAAGGTATAATTGAATTCGCCAGAAAACTTTACACCGAACCTACATGCCAAGATTAATGTTAACAGACGGGACGTGGAATGTCTTATCAAAAGTAATGTACTTAAGTGGTCGAATTTATAATAAGCCCGACCATAGAAAAACGCTCGAAGGCATACTGTACAAGATGCGCACAGGTATTCCATGGCGAGATTTACCTTCTGATTTTGGCCGTTGGAGTGCTATCTACAGACGGTTTAATTTATGGTCCAAAAAAGGGATTTTGAATGAACTGTTTCGCGCATTATCTCGTGATGCGGACATGGATTGGGTCTTCATTGATGGCAGTATTGTCAGGGCTCATCAACATAGTTGCGGTGCAAGAACTGCTGACAATGAATCAATTGGAAAGAGCCGAGGTGGAAATTCTACGAAAATTCATCTTGCAGTCGATAGCGGAGGGTTGCCTGTTTATTATGAATTATCCTGTGGAAATACGCATGATATCGTCCATGCAGAGTCACTCGTAGCTAATTGCTCAACAAGTAATATGGTTGTCGCAGATAAAGGCTACGACAGTGAAAAACTGAGAGCATTTGTGCGTGATAATAACGCTACACCCGTTATTCCACGTAAGGGTAACAGTTTAGTAGGCAATGAGGATATTGACTGGTGCATGTACAAATATCGGCACTTGGTTGAGAATGCATTTGGCCGTATTAAGCAATATAGAGGGATAGCCACACGGTATGAAAAGCTTGAACGAAATTATCATTCAATGCTCGCTTTAGCATTTACTATGATGTGGCTACCAATGTGGGCTGATTGATATATGTACTACAAAGATCAACAGCCCCTAGTTCTCAGAAATTAATTTTAAAATAAACACTTAGCGCGGCTTTATGCCGCGCTAAGTGTTTATGGCATTAAACTTTTATAGCCAACGAAAAAATAGTCGTTAGCTATAATTAATTACCTCAGGCTATCCCTCGCTCAATCATCATTTCATTAAACGCAAAGCCATCCTGCCTAGAAGCATTAGCAACATACGGTGCGTAAACTTCAAACAGTAAGCGTGTATCGCTATGCCCCAGCATGTGCGAAATGTACAGTGGGTTTTCATGCGCTGCGATATGCAGTACGGCTGCGGTGTGGCGGGTTTCGTAAGGACGCCTGGGGACAAGCCCTGCTTTTTTGAGTATCGGATACCAAAGCTGTTTACTCACAAAGTGGTTATCGAGTGGCTTACCTTTATGAGTAAATACAAATTCACTATCAGCTTGGGTTTTTAAACGATTAAATAGCGCATGTAGTGTATCGCACATTTTTAATTCACGGCGTGACTTAGGGGTTTTTACATCACCCAATTCACCATTAACCCAATTATGACGAATACGAATCAGCCGATGATTAAAATCCACATCTCCCCAGCGCAAACCGTGAACCTCACAGCTACGCATCCCAGTCCAAAAGCGCACTTTAAAGTAATCATTCCATTCAGTGGGGGCTGCATCTAAAAAGCATTGTACTTCATCAGCTGTTAACGGGTTAGAATCAGCACGTTCTTCTTTAAGTGTTTTATAACGACGCATGGTGTAAGGAAAGTCATACTCTTCTGCGGCTAAGCTTAAAATAGCAATGAGTGGCCACAAAATACCATTAATGCGTTTATTCGTCAGTTTTCGTCGGCCATTCTTTTTTATCATCGTCAGGCTTTCACGGAAATAGTCCAAATTAGCCAGTTTGATATCACATATGAGTATATTGCCAAACTCTGGGATCAAATAACTATCGAGCGTATTACGCATCACACTTTTATAACTATTTTTCCATTTCGCTTTTTGACGATCAAACCATTCATTCGCGTAGTCATTGAAAAATGGATAAAGACGGTCGGGATCTTTGGTGCGTTGCAGTGTTTCAAACTTAGCGACTTTTTTACTTTCAGGAAAATAATCACGATACTGAAAAGTTTCTAAAGCAATTTCAGCATTGATTTTTTTAAGCGTAGCTTGTGCTTTTTTAATATTAACAGGGGTTGCCATGAGCTTAGTGCCTTCACGAAAGCGCTGCCCATAAATGTGTAAGTCAAATTGAATACGCCCATTGGGGCGAATGCGAATGTGAGCCATAATGGCCTCCATCAGTTAATGGATCTATAAATAGATCTATCCCTCACCGATGGAATTCGTTAGAATTGGATCATCGGCTGGATACGGTTAAAAGCGGTGCAGCCGGTGCGGGGTAGGGAGGTTCCAGCCTCTTTACCCCAACTGCTTATTTTATTTCTCCAATCGTGCTATACCGCAATGCTTTTACGCTTTAGGCATTAAATTCACAATTGTTCAAAATTTCATTAATTAATATAGCAACTGCTGTCTATTTGTCCAGTACTTTGTTGTTTTTTAAATATTCTTCCTCTTTATCCTCTACCCACATCGGAATCAAACATCAAGCTCCCCTTGTGCTCCTTGCTGTTTGTGTTGATTTTCATCTGTATCGGATGGTTGCTCAAGTTGTGATGGCTTATAATCCTTGTGTAACGCTAAAATTTCTTGAAGCCGACTGTCATCCCTTTCAACAGAGAGTACACTGAGTGGCACAGTACTTTCTGAACATTCAAAAATCTCTAGAAGTAGTTGACCAACCTGGTTTTCAGTAACCTGAAAGAACATCTCTTTTATCTCTTCTATTCTTTTAATGCTAAGATTTTTTAGATCTTTAAAGTCTTTTACTGTAAAGCGAAATACGTACTCCTTTGCTTTTTCAATCTTATCAATACTAAAAATAGTCAAAGGTCGTGTGAAATTCTCTCTTTCGTTATTTAGGTCCCCATCGTCACCTATATTGTTGATAGATACTAGGCTTTCACTAATATATAAGTGTCCAGACTTTATTGATTTATACGCCTTTTTACAATTATTTACTTCCATATTCAATGCGTAAAAATCTATTGAGGCCTTGATAATGACATTTGCCAGCATTTTCTTTTTCTTTCTAAACTCCTCAATACCCGCTAACGGGCATGTGATAGATATATCAGAGCCTTGCAAAAGGAGATCATTACCTCGCTGTAAAAAATGAATGTACGGGTCTGTGTTTTGGTCGAGCATTTGTTTTATATCCTCTACCGCTAATTCATTTAATATTAAAGGGACTGTTAATTTAATCTTTTCATCTAGTGTTACCTGTGACACATGACCGTTTATTTGAATAAAAATAGCTTTATTTACTGGGTCAAATTCAATAAAGTCAAAGCTGTCATATTTACTTGCTAAAAAAACAAGCATTTCAAAAGCAGTCTTTGATATTGGATCCCCTTCAATTTTTTGATACTCATCTAGGTATTCTAAATGAGTTTTTTGGCCCTTAGCGCATTTATAGCTTTTAAAGCCGGGGAGCTGTGGATGGTTTTTACTTGACCTAATAGTATGATCAGTAACACCTAATTTAATGAGCCCCTTTTCTTGCGTAATAGCTAAAATTGGACTTTTTGATAGATATAAAGGCAGCTGAATCAAAAATTCGGCATTGACGGAAAAAGAACGATTTTTGAGCTGCCCTGAGGTTTTGTTAAGGTCTATGTTACATATATAACAGTACGGTACCTCCCCTGCTATAAGAGTTAGTTTTTTTATCGTATTATCAATGACACCTGTCACATTTTTACATCTGTTCTTATTTTTTGAACTAGATATGGATTTAGTGAACCTTTTTAACTTATGTATTTCTTTGTCTGTAAAGTGAGCGTCCATGACGACCCCCCTAATTTTTAATTAATTTAATAAACTGTTCTACATATTCAAGTGTATGGATAGATATTTTGCTCTTTGGCTTTAGGTAAATAGTCAATGAACTTGGCCCTTTTTGCTGACGTAAAACGTTGATATATTTATATTCACTTTTCTTTGCATAATGTTTTTTAACCATTTCTAACGGTCGCTTACTGTCTACTTTTCTATTTATGTGAAGCTCAAATTCACATCGCACCCATGCCCACTCTGTATGTCTAAATACAGCCTTAAACGCAGACGCATCTTTGGTGGTACAGGCAATATTTAAACGTAATGCGTGTTTGTGTTTACACACTGTTATGTTGGGGAATGATTTATATGCTGTTAGATATTTATTATTGATAGGCTGAGAGCGGTGATGACACCCACATTCCCAAATAGCACTAATAGACTCAAAGTTAATTATTGCTTCTTCACCATTAGGAACAGGGTTTATTAGCTTATCAAAAAGAAAGTTAGTCAGTGTTAACTGGCTCTTTTCAAGCGTACCCAACCACTTTTCTTTCAAGTATGTATTGCTTAGTGTGTTAGTTATATGCACATTTTGTGCGGCTTGGCTTAAATTACCTATCTGAAACACATGTACCCTTAGTGCGTGTTCAGTTACTGTTATTGATTGACGTCGTTTTTCAGCAAGTGTTTGCTGATCATAATAAGGGATAATATGGCTTAGTAGTCTAGATAAATCAGTAGATGACGCACTTAGCCCCATCAGGTAGCGTAACGCAGAGTGTGAAAACTTCTTGTTAGTATGAGGGTTATGATATTTACTTATTATTGGTAAAAGCCAATCGATATCATGTAGGTAAGACCACCGTGTAGTTGCATAAAAAATATGGCCAATTTGTTTTCCCATATTATCTAAAAAAGCAGCACTATTAACCTCAATTGCCTCTCTGCCTTTGAACCAATAATCTAATCGAACGGCCACTGAACCTTCTGATAGCACTTCTTGCTCAAGAGGTGTTTCCCCACGCAAATTGTCGGGCGTATAGCTAACGCAATGTAATATTTGCAGCATAAATATATGCACACCGCTGTGACGCAAATGGTGAAAGTTAAAGTGAATACCAAATAATATTCGTAATGCCCTCGATACGGGAACTAAATAGGATATAGCGCGAGAGGATAGTGTCTCAAGGTCATGACTTATCAGTGGTAAATCTTGATTACTGTGTTTTTTAATATCAAGCAGGGTATAAAAAAAATAGCGGTATCGTGTGGGTATCGTTGTATAAACCATACGGGAGGAGCCACTTTTAGTTTTACCTTCACGGGTGTTCGTAATATTGAGTGTTAAAAGCCCCGTCTCATTTTTAAATTTAATATCTTTAATGCGTAATCTAAGTACTTCACCACGGCGCAACATAGCGTAAAAACCTAACAGCGTGGCAACAATACAAAATAAAATGTGTAATGTGGGCTTTGTTGCTCCATTAACGATAAGTGCATTTATAAGAAGGTCACATTCATCTACGCATAAGCGGGCAGCGCTAACAGAAGGGGGAATTATTGGTGTGCTAAAATTAGATAAATCCAGAGCTTCGGTTTTCTCTTGCCAGCTTAAAAACGCTAAAAATTTATAAAAGGCTTTTTTTACTGCATCAGACTTAATTGAAACAAAAATATCCTGTGCCCACTCATTAATCGACTCCTCAATGAGCGCATCAGTTAAAGTCAGAGGAAAGGGGGTTAGTACCTTTGTGAGTGAGGTATACGTTCTAATGGTTCCCTTCTCAAGCGCTGCTTTTTTAGGGCCGCCATTAATTATCCAATCTTTTGTGAAGTCAAACATCAAGCGTGGCAAAATATTATCGGTATCCCAAGAAGGGGGTTCTATTTCATTTACCTCATTTATGTCGACAGCTTTAAGTAACTTCCCATGTTGCCATGGGTTCTTAGGCCTATGCGTTGATAGTGACGTAAACAACGTCGTACCCTGATTATTCTTGTAAATATCAGCTAATTTTTGTTTGCAGACATTATCGTCAGTTATTAGCCCCACATGACGCTCAGGTTGAGCTAAATCCTTAATAAAAATAGGATTTATTTCATATTGGTTATACCAATGAATTTGAAATAGTCTCGACCATTGTGTTTTTGCTATGTGTTGAATGCCATTTGTATCCAGCCAGTGCTTAAGCTCTTTTATTAAAGACGCTGTTGTGGTTGACTTAGGCTGTTGTGCATAGTAATCACGCAGTAAGTTTTGACTTAATAATGATAAAGAATAATGAGTAGGAAAATGGGTGATATCTGTATTGTTACACTGGTGTTTAATGCGAAGTCGTGGATAAGGATGTTCATTAGTTATCGATTGGGGGTCATTTAAAATAGTTGATATATCGCCAAGCGATAAAGGCGCTATCTCAAAGCCAATCATAATCACCATAAAAGCAGTGCTAAGCTCACGCTGCTCATAAAAAATATCGAGGTCTATTTGATAGCGTGAGAACACACAATGTGATAGCCCAGCTTCATTCGCTATACTTTCAAACCACTCATGATCTGCGTCAGTAAGTAAGGATTTAACAAGTTCAGAGCCATCCTGAGACTCCGGCAACTGCCACTGGCACGCATAACGTAAATAATAAAGAATGCTTTGCAGAGCTCTAGTGAAGTGTACTCGCTTACCTGTTGGCACAGTTGCTATTATTTTTTGTGCCTTCTTTATTTCTTTTTCTTTTAATGAACGCGTTTGCTGCTGCATTACCGGCCATCTAGTTAAAAGTTCAGCAATAACTTCTGTATCAGCACACGGCTGTGCCGTTTTACTTAGGTAGTCTTGAATATCTGCAGCATGTAGCAATACGCGATTAGACATAAGGTAACTCCTTAACGCCGATATGTTGGTCTAGCCCGTTTAAGTAAGCTTTCAGAACGTCAATATTTTTTGGGAACATAATATCGCTACCTAAATGTTCCCCTGTATTTTCATGGCCCATTAAGCGATCTATATCTTGAGCCGTAAGTGGTGTAAGACTAATAATTGTATGAGCACATTGAGCAAAATAGTGTCTGAGCTGATAAGGAACAACACCAGCCCAGTGTTTGTTCATAAATACACGTAACGCACGAGCACTTAATGGTGTTGGAGTCTCTGACTTATCATAAATGTACCAAAGCTCAGGTAAATCATCATGTAAGCTTAGTTGGGAATGAAGTGATGCCTTTAGCTCAGTGTAATGCGTAATTTCTTTAAGCAGGTAATCACTTAAAATAACTTGCCTTAAGCGGCCTTTATCTTTGACAAACGTAATGTGAGTGAATGAAAAATAATGAGAGAGCAAACTAATACTGTGAGTTGGCCTTACTCCTGTTAATACAATAAACAGCAATGCTATGCGAAAGCTGACTGCATTAAAGTAAGCTAACCACTGCGCACGTGAAGCCCTACTGGTTGGTTTAAGTTGTTTAACATAACTATCAATACGATTAAGAAAGTCAGTGACGTCTTTATCTTTAGGAACACGGCGACTACCGAGCATAATTGCAGACACTGCAACATGATCACTATTTCCTTTTGTCTTAATGATTTTATATTGACTCATACTCCCTTTATGTTTCAGATCTGGATCAATATTTTCGTAAGGCGTGTCTCTTAGGCGCTCAGTAATAAGGTTAACCGTTTTACTTTTGAGATGAACTTTGAAATACGAATGCAAATTCTCTTTTCGTATGAATTCAAATAAAAAGCCGATATATCTGTTATGGGCATCAAAAGTTTTAAATCTCAGACGGTCGCTGCTGAGCCGTTGATAGCATATAGCGCTAGTATGGTGTGCTTTAACTGATTTTACTAAGTGCTTTCTTGGGATAGGGGTCAATGTTTCGTCTGCCCGAGCACATAACGATATGTAACGATAAAAGGTATTTCTTCTCGCCGGCTTAAAAGTTTTGAGCGCTAGTGGCGTCTTCCAACGGCTATTTATTAATTTAAAAAGTCGCTGTTTAACGCGATCGTTTAAAAAGGGGACATTATATCTTTGATCACCTAAATAAGGTTGAAAAATACAATTCAAATAGCGCGGGATCGGCTGCCATACATAATAAGTGTGTTGATTATCTTTTATCTCATGAGCGTACTCTGCCCAACAATTATTACCTCGTGTAAAGGTACGAAAAGTGAATGGCTGACAATCAAACGTCCCTGATATACGAGTAAAATTTGGAATATCTTTGTAAGATTTAATACTAGCCCACTGCTGAGTGAACCAAAGAAAAAGTGCAATAATAGTCATTGCAAGACGATCTTTTTTGTCTTCTTTATTTAGCTTTATCATCAAGATGGTAAATGTTGTAGCATGTGCCATTGCATCTGGATAACAGCCACCCGCATTGTTTAAACGATTACTTTTCGCTATGTGTGTAAACATACTCATATCGACTTCTCCATTATCTAAAAGTAGAAGGTGAGGTATTAGCTAAGTTTGCCAATATCGTTTTTTTAGGGGCGTGTATACCGTGCGCTTTAAAACAGCCATGTCGCTGTTGAATATTAGCGCCCAAGCCATTTTTTAAATAAAGTGTTATCGCACAGTTATATAGCAAGGTAACGCTTAATACATGATCAACGACATCTGCTGGGTAAATATGTACCTTTAAGATAAGCTTTTTACTTAAAGGGTGGGCTTTAAAGCGCTCTAGTATTCCGCTCGGCGCAAGTGTCAGGTAGCAATCATCATTAGTATCGGGTGTCACTGGCAGTGGATTTAAATCTAATAACGTTTGTATTACCTCAATGGGTAACTCACTAATGCAGTGGTTTACTTTTAAATTTACGAAATCATTTTTAATCAGCTCCCTTAATCGTGGATGAGCTTGTAATTTTGCTTTGGTAAACTGAATCCTTTTTTGCTTATGTTTCATATGACTCATTCTTTTTAATTAACGCATTTATGTTTTTATTTATGGTAACCCTTTACCATTGTTGCTTTGACGATTATGTCCGGCTATGTAGGCCTACTTATTCGGGTTGCCTATAAAGCAAATAGGAGTGTATTTACACTACGTTTTTTGAAAATGACGCTTTTAGACCATTCACAGCTTTTAGCTGTGATAAATATTTGAAAAACTCTAAACTGGTTTTCTTAATAGTTCTAAAATTAGAGCACCCCTTTTTGTGCCCTCTAAATTTCGCGTATTTAAAAAGTAGTGTGTTTTAAATGTATAATTCATTTATTTTCAATATGTTACTGATTGTTTTTCTTTTCTTTGTTAAAAACGTTTTTTTCGCTTTTTTTTATTATTTATAAGTTGACAGTGTTAATTTAAGGAAATAAATGTGGTTTTTTGGGTACGGTTGGGAGTGGGAAAGCAATGAGGACTCATATTGATGCGCTGATTTATCATAAAAAATAATGACTCAATGAAATCTTGGGCTATAAATTTAATACGGCGTAATGAATACGCATGCAGCACTTTATTTAAGTAGATGTATTTGAGAAAAAGTCGGTTTGTGAGTACTTGCTCTTTTTTTAATAGTTTTAGGTGGCTTAAATTATTAACCTCATAGATCAATACCTGTTGTCAGTGTCCGCGCTTTTTCATCCTTCTTGTATGTTGCTACAAGTATGCAGATAGCCCCTATCATGGGTGAGAAATAACTCTCGTAAACCCCAATTTACGATAGCTATTATTATGTTAAGTAGGTGGTTAGGTTACATCCAGTATGAAATAACCAGAAATATTGACTTGTATCTAGCGTCAATTAATTTGGCTGGTTTAAAGGTTCTCGTATTAGAGCTCACACCCATACAAAAACTGGAAAAGTTAAACAACGGAAATTCTACAGATAGCCTCCATTAAAAATGGGGGGATTACCTTAGTGTGCAAAAATGAGCGATTTTTAATCGCATACTAGATCACTTATTTTTCGTGCGGGCATTTAAAGAAAAGCTGGCGCGGATTTAATATAAATGTAAAACGGAGCCTAATAGCTTTTAGCTGAATTCAAATAGACCTCACAAGGCACGGCAGCAGCATCTCATTTATGGTTAATTTGATGGCTGGATTAATTGCCTATACCTTTCAGACTAAAAAGCCGAGTATAAAAGTGACTCGGCTTTAATTCTTATGCAGATCTGAGGTTGATTTAAGTCCCTCAGTTCAACAGCTTTTGCAAAGATTTAGTCGGCAACATCTCTCTGACATGACATCTCTTATCTACTATTAATAGCACTAACTAAAAACGGAAGTCTAATTCTCCTTTTTTATTGAATAAATACAATAACAGAACTATACTTCCCTTTTTATTATAATTTCGGAAGCATGCTTCTGAGGTGTTTATGAGTGTAATATTCCAATTGTTTCACGGTGGTCAGTGGCATGATGCTGCTGAATTAACGTTTACAGGTGATGAAATGAGCTCTAAAGTAAGGCTCACTTACTTTACGGACTATCTATTTTCCATAGTGGGTAATGACTGCATATCTACATGAAATAGCCAACAGGCTCAAAAATTTACCCATAAAACTTTTAGCCGCTGGTTGCCCAGAACGTATTGTTTATTTTCCGTCTATCGGACTTGAGTTTTTAGAGAGTAAATTTGTACAAATGGGGGTTGTGGATGAGTAAGTATGATGGATTAGAAAGGTTAGCATTTTTAGCACAAATAGAGCTCGATATTTTAAATAATGAGATAGAAATAGGTGATGCAGTACGATTAGTTCGCACCAAACTTTATAAAATGTCGCAAACACGCTTTGCTAATTATGTAAAAGTATCAGACAGAACATTACGTGATATTGAGAAAAATAACACAGATCCTCGCTTATCGGTTTTAAAAAAGGTGCTAAAGCCGTGTGGGTTTGTTTTAACATTAAAGGTGATGACAAGGACTGTTTCTTAAAACGAAAGTCTTCGAGCTATAGAAGTTTGCTGATGGAGCTGAGAAAAGAGAAGCAAGCTAGCCACAAAAGCCAGACTGTAGAAGCCCAGTGTTCAGAACGAAGCGATGTCGCTGCGAGTTCACGAATCAAAATACCTCTCCATATGATTCATAAAGCATGGACTTTTAAATCAAAATTATATATAAATTGATTTATAACGAACAAAGATTTAAATCATATGTATCATTGGCAACAAAAAAATTGGCCTCAATTTGAATATGATGTGACACGCTTTGAGGCAAGTGTCAGCGAGTATTCGAAAAAAGCTTACAGCATTGAAGGGGCATTATCGCAAATATCGTTAAATGACCATAATGATGCATTTGTTCACTTACTAGTGGAAGAAGCATTAAGCACCAGTGCCATTGAAGGTGAAAAACTTAACTGTGAAGAGGTGCGCTCATCGGTTGCTCGTTTTTTAGGGTTAAAAGAGCCAGAGCGTGGTGGTTACTTCCCTAAAGAAAAAGGCATTGCGGCGATGCTTGTTGATGTGCGTAAAAGCATTAAAAGTGCTATGTCTAAAACCTTACTTTGCCATTGGCACACGCTGCTATTGCACGGTAGTGAAGATTATTATGTAAACCCTATTACGAAAGGCGATTATCGAGATTCGCCTATTGATGTAATAAGAGAAGACTTATACGGCGACAGTGAAATCATCTACAAAGCATCGGGCAATAATCGCACTGAGGTTGAACATGAAATGGATACGTTTATACAGTGGTATAACAACGCCAATTGTTCAGGCCCGATAAAAGCAGCCGTTGCTCATTTATGGTTTGTCGCTATTCATCCGTTTCAAGATGGTAATGGCCGTGTTGGTAGAGCCATAGCCGAGCATGCGTTATTTCAAGACTTTTCGAGACCGCCGCTTTTTAGTATGTCGAGCATGATTAATACTAATCGAATGGAGTATTATCAACAGCTTAGAAATACTAATGCAAGCTTACAAATTAATGAGTGGATAACATGGTTTGTTGAGCTAGTTAGAACTTCGCAAGATAAGTCACTTGAGTCCGTTGAATTTGTATTGCAAAAATCAAGGTTTTGGGCTGAATATGATGAGGTCAAACTCAACCAACGCCAAGAAAAAGTGATGAAAAAAATCTTTACTGTAGGCGCTGACGGCTTTGTGCGTGATGGTTTAACTAATGAAAAATATCGAGCCATAACCGGTGCGCCACCGGCAACCGCTACAAGGGATTTAAAATCATTGGTTGATAATGGCTTACTTTATCCATCAGGTGAAGGTAAACGTGGCTTACGTTACTTTGTGAACTTCCCGCAAGATCACAACCTGTTTGTAGGTAAAGAAAATGCTCCATTGGTGGATGATATTAGCTTAAGCAAACTCTTAAAGAAAATAGAGCGTAATATTGAATATTTTCGTGGTGAGACAAATCCAGGCTTAACGAAGCTTATTGATGAATATAAGGCTCTATCATTGGATGATAAAATAGCGGGGCAAAAGCTAGAAAAGCTTTTAGGGCGAAACAGGTAAATTAGTTACACCCTCGCATTGGTGATGGTGGTATCGATGTTGCAATTTACGCTTCACTGAATGGTATACAGTTTAAATAAAGAAAGCCCTTAATTTCTAAACACTACTCTTCAATACGATATTAAAGCTGGAAAACATTCCTAACTAAAAAAGAACACTATCTATTACCATTTCTAAGAGCGTATAAACCAGCGACGAGAGTCAATGCAGTCATGACTAAAATCAATAGCGTTGCTACTTGTATGACGTTCATAAATGATCTTCTGATGAGTATATTTTAAGCTGCATGTTAAATTATAACTTTGAAAATTTTTAGTACAAATTTAATGTTTACAGGCTAAAGCTTTATTTAATGTTGTTGAGCAAACCGGTGTTCAGAATGAAGTAATCTCGCTGGATAGTATACTAAATATTTTTCCTACATCGTTTGCATCATTTTTTAGATCTATATTTGATAGAATTTTAACTCATGACGAGTTTCGAGCCTAACTGCGAAATACGTTGTCTAAACTGTGAGTGATGAATTACCAGACAAAATAACGCAGGCTGGACTAGTTTCATCTGAGAGCATAGATGCTGGAAAAGTACGCCAATGATGATATCAGTTTAATTACATATCATGTGGCACAATTACTCATAGCTATTTAATAGAGGAATACTGATCTATAATTTATTAAGATAATAAAATCAGATAGTTAAGTGCTAACACCGAGTATAAATTTGCTCCCGCATACTGGTTTAAAATAGAGGAATAACGTACTCAGACTGTTTAAACACGCTAACCCGCAGGAAACGCTAAAATAGAGGAATACTGAACTGTAATTTGTTAAGCTAATACAATCAAATAGTTAAGTGCTAACACCGAGTATAAATTTGCTCTTGCATACTGGTTTCAAATAGAGGAATAACGTACTCAGACTATTTAAACACGCTAACCCGCAGGATAACGCTTAAATAGAGAATACTGATCTGTAATTTATTAAGCTAATATAATCAAAAAGTTAAGTGATAACACCGAGTATAAACTTGCTACTACATACTGGTTTTAAATAGAGGAATAACGTACTCAGGTCATTTTACTCAATAATCTGCAATATCTTCTAGACGAACATCATCACATTGAGATAATGCTTTTTCAACTGCTTGAACTTTAAATTCTTTTGTAAATCGACGTCCCACTTTATCTGTCTCTGTTGAAAGTTAGAGGCGACAACTATCCTGACACAGGAGGCAGAATAGGGAGCAAAACCCAGACTTTATCGCTGTTGTTACATGTGGGAAATTAACTGTTCGCTCAAACCCGCTTGCGGAAATTGAAATAGCGCAAACCGGTCTTAGAACGGCGGGTCTTCGTGCATTTGCTAATTTAATGGGCTGGAATGTGAGTGATATTGCAAAAGCAACAGGGACAACCGAGCGGACTTAATTCGCAATACTGCAAAGCCACTCAATAAACAGATCAGTGAACATGCATTAGAGGTAGAAAAATTATCTGGCTTTGGGGTGGATTACTTTGGTGATGTCAAACGCTGGAATCAGTGGTTAGATATACCCAATCTACAATTTGATAATCACTGTCTGGGCGAACTGATGAATACAATTCGCGGCCGCGAATTGATACGCCGTGTCATTAACGGTCTGCAATATGGATTTACAGCGTAATAGTGGTAAATTAAGCCCGACCACGCAATGCAGCGATACAGCTTGCCAGAATTACAAATCTTAAAGACATTTTAAATGTCAGTGAAATTGTACTCATTAGTGTATGGCTATTCTGCGCTGAAAAAGTACTGTCACCAAGGTAATAATACTCAATTAAGTTGATTAAGCTCATACCAAATAAATTACCAATTGTGCATGACGAATTCATTGAAGAAAACGCGACGCCTAGTTCACTTTTATCTACTGCGCCCATAATGGCATTGTTGTTTGGGGTCGAAAATAAACTAAACCCAATACCTAATAATAACAGTGAGCCGCTAATGTAAGTTGTGTTTGAGCTAACCGATAGTTGGGATAGCAAAAAAAGCCAAGTATAACAATGATAGAGCTAGAAGTGGCAAGTATGCATGGCTGTATTTTATCAGCTAATTTACCGGCCAGTGGCGCCATGATGGTCATTGACACTGGGTTACACAAAATGTGTCACATGCTTGGGTCTTCTTTATTCATTAACTGCTCAAGTAATTTTAAATTTGATACAAACCACTCGCCTATAGGTGTTCTATTGTCTGATTTTTTTTTCAGTATATCTTTAACTTTACTCCATGAGACTTCTTCACCTGAGATCACATGTCTTTGTAGTTTTGAAGGGAACAATCGATATGTAATATTTTTTAGTCTCTGTTTTTGCCATTCTTTTTCAGTTTTATATGCGTCTTCAGGAATGTAATTTACGAATATATTTAGATCTCGAATAAGCTGTGTTGTTTTACCAACTAGAGCTAACTCAATGAAAGCGACATTTTTTAAATGAGCTAAAGCATCCCATGGTTTGCTACCTATTATTTTTCGCAATTCAGTTAGAGATGAAAAATTAAGCACACTAAACTCATTAGTAATTTCGATAAGATCGCCTCTTTGAATTATATCTATATATTGCTTTAGTTTTTTTATTCGTCTCTTTTTTCGAATTAGTGCATTATCGCCTGTTGCGTAATACCATGATGCCGATCGCTCAATACCATTCAAGCCGATCACTTTTTTGTCTGTCAGTAGACCTCAGTAAAATCTAACTTGAGTGATCGGCATCAGTCAAGAAATTTAGTTTTTTTCGCATCGACTCGCCTTTTAATTCCAACTTTATCGCCCCGTGCACAAGCCTATCTAGAATCGCATCCGCGTGTGTCGATTCTCCGATCATTTCATACCAATTTTCTATCGGTAATTGACTCGCTATTAAGGTCGATTTTGTATCATATCTTGCATCAATTAATTCCAGTAAATCACTCCGTTGTTGAGCCGTTAATGGCTCTAATCCCCAATCATCTAAGATCAGTAAATTGGCAGAGCTAAGCTTGTTGATCAGTTTTCGATAACTACCATCGGCTTGCGCTAGAAACATCTTTTCTAATAGCTCTTTGAGCCTAAAATAATAAACGCTACTCCCTTGTTGGCAGTGGTTTTGACCAAGCGCGCAAGCGAGGTAAGTTTTGCCACAACCTGTTGCTCCTGTGATCAAGATGTTTTGGTGAAGACGAAGCCATTCACCTTGTGCTAATGAACGGATCTGAGCTTTATCGAGTTGTCGTGCTGCGCCATAGTTGAGTTGGGCAAGTGTGCCGCCAACTCTGAACTTTGCTTGTCGCGTTAGGCGATCTATTTTACGCTGATCACGCTGCGTTATTTCATGTTCAAGCAATAAACTTAGCCGCTCTTCGAAGCTTTGTTCAACGTATAAATTGGGTTGCTCGTATTGCTGCAATAGCGCATCACGTATGCCGCTTAGCTTTAAATTACTTAACTGATTATTAACTTGTTGATTGATATTTTGCATAAGTCTTCCTATGGTTTGTTAATTTTTATTAATGGTAATAGTGGTTGCCACGGATATTTTTATGATCAATATCTTGTAGTAAATCACCTTGAGCTTGTGGCAAGGGTTGTTTATCCAAGCCTTTTTCTAAGATAGTCTTTACTTGTTTAACGCGAGTAACACCTGTGGTTAATGCGCGATGACAGGCGGCTTCAAGACGTTGATCACTAAACTTTTTACCTAGGCTTAATAACCCCATACAAGCACGGTAGCTTTGCTCTGGATGTTTTTTAGCTTGCATCAATTGCATAACAAACTGCTCAGTTGATGTGCCAAATTTACTCGCCCAGCGTTCGAACCGCTGTGGTGTCCATTGTTGCTGCTTTTGATGAGCGATAGGCATATGCAGATCAAGCGTGGTGTGCGCACCTTCTCGGTATGATCTGGGGTGAACAGCGACTCGTATGCCTTGATGGTAGAGTGTCACCAACTTCCCGGAGGCATGGGCTTCAAGCTTTTGTTTAATTAAGGTATGTGGCACTGAGTAGTAGTGCTTTTCAATTTCCACATGATAATCAATATGCACGCTCACCTGTTTTACTAAGGTATAGCTGTAAGGCTGTGTAGGCAGTGGTTTGAGTGCAGGTCTGTCGATAGCATCAAACTGACTGAGCCGTGAGCCAGGATGCTTTTTCATTTTACGTTGATTTAAATCGACCAGTAATGCTTGTATTTTCAGGTTCAATTGACGCAAGCTAAAGAAGGTTTCATTGCGAAGGCGCGCCATTATCCAACGTTCAACAATTTGCACACCCACTTCAGCCTTAGCCTTATCCTTTGGTTTATAGGGTCTAGCGGGCACAATGACCGTATCGTAATGTGTCGCTAGTTGTTGGTAGGTTGGATTTAAGTCAGGCTCATATCGACACGGTTTGGTGACGGCACTTTTAAGGTTGTCAGGAATTATTAGCTCAGGAACACCGCCAAGAAACTCAAAACAACGGGCGTGACTCATCACCCAATCTTCGAGTTTCTGGCTGTAAGTCGCTTCGGCATAGGTATAATTTGATGCACCCATGACCGCAACGAACACTTGTGCAGTACGACATTCGCCTGTACTTGTATCAACAATACTCATGGTTGGGCCACAGTAATCCACAAACAGTTTTTCACCTGCTTTATGATTTTGTCGCATGGAGGGTTTTTGGCATTTAAGCCATGCCTTGTACTGACGGCAGAAGTGAGTGTAACTGTAAAAACCTTCCGCGTGCCGCTCTTTGTATTCTTCCCAAAGCAGCAACAACGTCATGGTTTTAGGCCGAAGCTCTTGCTGAACTAACGACCAGTCAGGAATGGTAAAGCCCTTTAATCGAGGCTTTGTTTTGAAGAACGCTTGTTGCAGAGCGTGATCATCCCACTTCTCATCAAGCGGCCAGTAAGTAATATCTAACTCTGCTGATTTACAGGCATATTTAGACACGATTGAGGGTGAAACAGATAAGCTTGTTGCTATCTGACGATGACTGAGTTTACAGCTGTATTTTAGTCTTAAAATCTCTTTAAGTTTACGCATTGAAATAGGTGCCGTTGGCATGGTCATTCTCATCATCAAAAATGAAAAGAATAACGGTTAAAAACACCTACTGGCTAGACAAAAACGTGTACAAATTGAACGATACCATTCAAGTCGATCACTCAATACCATTTTGACCGAAAAGTGATCGGCATCGATGGTATTGAGTGATCTTGATGGATGGTATAAGGTGATCGGCTTAGATAGTATTAGGTGATCGCGATGCATGAGAATACGCACCTGTAAAGTTATCCCATGTTGTAAATTCAGCATACCCTCCAGATATATGATTACCAGGATTAGCACGTACTTTTAATAATTCAAAATCAGGATCGTTTTTGTTTAAATTTTTTTTAACCTTAGCGCGTCTGCGTGTGAAGTCAGTTTTCCCCTTTACCTGTAAATTATTGACTATCTGTTTTGCTTCAAAGTAACTTACTAGTAGTGGTTCGCCCCATAGTTGTTTCCAGCATTTAAGTTCAGGGTAACTATTGACAGGGCTTGCCATAAAACCATCAGGCAACAACCCATTAGTATGAGCTGCCGTATAAGCTTCTTTATTATGAAGTTCTTTTCTTGCACTAACGTATTCAATAATATTATCAAGAGGAGGGGTTTCAAAAAAACGAGAGTTTGGGACTCTATTAAACTCCTTAGCTAGTGCCCGTTCTAGCTGGTTTTGGAGTTCAGGGTTTTTTCGTATCGCTTTGGCTAGACGATCATCAAATTGCGTAAAATAATGAAAGTTATTTAATTTGGCATAACTTATCAACTCTTCAACGTCTAATGTCTTTAATTTAAAGAGTAACTTTTCAACATCAGTAAATAAACTAGGGGAAATACATTCAATATTTTTAATGTTTAATGATTTTAATATTTTCTTAATTTCTATTAAATAAGCTTCTAAACCATCATTTCTGAGTATTCTAGCTTCAACATTTATAAAAATATCATATGCGGACTCAGCGCACTCCTTAATCTTTAATTCTTTTTTTGCTCTTCTACGAAGGTACTTTTGAACAAACTTATCTGACAACTCAGCAACGGATAAAAGATCTTTTCGTAACATCCATAGTTCAACCATAACAACTTTACCATTAAGCATAATGGAAAAATCAGCTTTGCTCTTATAGGATTCATTTTTGAACCAAAATGGCCATTCAGGGTGATCTTTATAATCCAGCCGTAATTCATCAAGCACCTTTGCAAAGACAAGTTCAGCATAGCTTGCACATTGAATTACTGCATGTGTGTGTGATTCGAAAATGAGAGGAGTTGAAAAAAACTCTTTTGTTAACTGAGCCATGTAGCCTTGTTTATAACAAAGCATCTGAGTGTGCGAGTCCAACCTTTTCCATTCTGATTTGTTAAAAAATTTTTTCTTTTTATGATATGCGCGCCAATCATCTAAAGTATACTGCTGTAATTCTGGACGCAATCGCCGAGCACCTAGGTGTTCATTAATGAGATCTATAAGTGTTAAACCGTCCTCATTTTTTCTTCGTAACATTTCTAGGTAATGAACAGTGTCGTTACCGTGCTTGTAAACCTTTCCTTTACCTCTGTTTTTTAGCGCTAATTTTAAAAGACCAAAACTGCTCATGTTTTCATAATAGGTATGCTTTGTTCTGCTTTTGGTAAAGGCTTTACGATGAGTTGGGCACATCACTCCATATAAATCATGGCCCACTAATTTTTTTCTCCATCGATTGAAAATAATTGTCATACGAGAGTACGAATTTTCGAAAATACAGCCGCACTGATTACCATCAAGCATAGCTTCACATTTAAACCTTTGCTTTTTAGTCGCGCCCTTCCAACTTGATATCGGTTTAGCTTTATACTTTTCGTAGAATAGGTAAGCTTCAGTTCTTTTATCCATAGCAATTGACGCCTCTCACAACCGTGATGTAGCACTATTTACGATATGACAACTTAGCGCTGCAGTACTAATAATTTAGTTGCTCTTTCTCATTTTTAGCAAGAATAAAATTAAATTATCTTTTAAGGGGCGCTTTTAACTGATTTCGCCGATGAATAGGGGGGAGACCTAATATTGAATTAAAAAGTGGTCTACTGTATTTAAACGAAATTACATAAAATCACTCAGAGTTCGAGCTCTTAACCCTGCCTAAAATGTCCTCACTCAGCCACTATGGATACCTCTCAAGCATATTTATTTCGGTTCTCTGGTAAAAGAAAAGTGAATTTTTACACTTTTTTATCTCAGCTTTTTAGCTGCTAAGACCCTATAAAATTTTCATATTGAGACGTGGTGAATCCCTTTTTTAATGGGCATTAGTTGATACGTTAGCGTAGTAAAAAAGTGAATTTTTTCACGTTTGCATCTCAGATTCTAGCTGGTTAATACTGTCTCAAATTGCCATTTTCAGACGTTTTTCTGTCTCATTTGAAAAGCTAAATCGCGCGAAAAGCCTTGCTGTATAAGGGTTTCAGGGGAGGGGAGTAAAACCTTCTAATAGCGGGAACTATTGGGTTTGTTTTTATTTAAATTTCAATGGTTTACGTGGTTTTAGCCGTGTTTAATGATTGTTTAAAGTAAGATAGTTTCAATTTAAGTAATTGATTTTAAATAGCTTAAAATTTATTCAAGACCAGTTCGCGTCGTTCATTTATGTCATCACTTGAAATCCAAATATCTTCATTTTAAATAGCGCTTGAATTTCGCTCAACAATAAGCCTTTTGATCACTTTGTACGCTCCTGCTATTGTGCATGAAAAACCAAAAACAGCCTAAAATATTTTCAGATTGAAAGTAGCCGTAGCAAGAAGTAATACAACTCCTATCGCCTCTAGCGCCCAGCCGACTTTTTTGTCTACGTGCATATGTTACCCCCGTTATTCCAATTTAATTTATTCGGCTGCGTTTTGACTGGACTTGAACCAGTGACAGACCCCATATAGCCTTTATCGCGAAATTATAACCTCAGCGTTTGCAAACACTTTGGTAACGGCGTAGCGCTCTAACCATCTGAGCTACAAAACGCATGCGAATAAATAGCGACTTATGGCCGCTACTCGCATTCCAACGAGTGTGTTTTAACGGCTTCGACTGCCATTGTTAACTGATCATCCGTAAAGGATGGTTTGAAACGAAAACCAATTCTATACAAACAAGTCATTAACTTATCAATGCTGAATTTATCAATTCGGCCATTTACCAAATCGCTTACGCGAGGTTGAGTTAGCCCTAATTTAATCCCTGCATCGGCCTGTGACCAATTTTTAGCATTGATAATGTCACGAATAACAATCATCAGATCTGAGCGCGTCTGTAGTTCAGAGGCTTCTGCTTTATCTTTTGTGATTGCATCAAAGATATTTGAGTATTCAAGAGTCATATTAACAACCTTATTGTTTAACTTACAGGTACTATATATCAGTGCTGATATATATACAAGTATTGATATATGTCACTTAATTTCTTTTTGCATTAATTTGTATCGTTTCTTCGCAGTGTCCATTGCCTGCCCATCTACCCCGTTGGTGGTTTTGGTAAATGAGTGCAAAATAAAAACAGTGTCAGCAAATTTAGCAACATAAATCGTTCTGTATGCTGGTCTACCGTTTTCAATCAGTTCAACCGCGCCAATACCTACACTGTCCTTTAAGTGCTTGAACTTGCTAAATGGCTCTTTGTTTTGACAGATAGCGTTTAAATCATTTGCAAAGCGCTTTTGAATTTTATCTGGCAACGCTAGAAACTCTTTTTTTGATTGACTGTTTATGAACTTAAACTTTTTCAACTTCCTAATGTCCTGTAACTTTAATTCTTGAATACACGCTATTGATAGCGTCCGATAATTGCAGCAAGTTACCGTTGTACTTATCTGTTACTACTTGTCTTGATGCGTAACCAAACAAGTCAGCTACAACACCATGATCTACGTTTTTTGCTAAATGGATTATGAGCGAGTCCTCAAAGGTTTTCGCTGTAGCCCAATCTAAACCAGCCTTTTTAAGCAGTGTATTAACTTTGGTTCTTAGGTTTGTTGGTTGTTTATTAATGCCCTTTTTAACGGTTCGCTCACTCATAGCAAACGCAGTTAGGCGGTCATTAAGTAAAGCAGGGGCTTTTTGACTAAACCCCCTGTACGTTCCTAAGTTATGCCTGTATTCAACTGGTAAATCTTGTTGCTGTTCGTACCAGTCTAAATATTGCTCTAGTGCTTGGCAAAAAACTTCAGGCACTTCGATAATGCGCTCATTCTTGTTTCGACTATATTCTGCTGGCAAAACCCACTTGCGATAAACTTCTCCTTTGTCACTTATCAACTGATGTAGTTTTAATAAATTATGCTCTGTAAGTGACAAGGGGACGCAAGCAAGTTGGGTTATTAGATACCTATCTTTAAGTGAATACTTACCAGTACACGCGTCATTTAGAAGCGAATTTATATCGTTATCGACTAATATTTGTCTTAGCATTTTATTCGTTGCATAATCAAAATGTTATTTAATGCAATATAGATTACACTATCACAGTCTATTAACAAGGAAATTCGGTTAATTAGGCTGGGATGATATTGGAATAGTGATTTAGGCGGGGTAACATCTTCGTTCACCAGGGCATGTGAAGTAGAAGGCATTCATAATTCTGTGTCAGGCTAAAAATGAAATATTTAACACGTCAACTATTCGAACATTCGAAATGGGTCGATAATTGCGACAATGCCAGGCTCCAATTAAGGATGGGCATTGTCCATTTCTATTATTTTTAAACACACTTTAGGCTCGACCACGCAGTGCAGAAATACAGCTTGCGAGAATTACAAACCCTAAAGACATTTTAAACGCCAATGAAATGGTACTCATTAATGCGGGGCTATTTTGCGCTGAAAAAGTACTGTCTCCAAGGTAATACTGCACAATTAAGTTGATTAAGCTCATACCAAATAAATTACCAATCGTGCGTGACAAATTCATTGAAGAAGATGCGACACCTAGCTCGCTTTTATCTACTGCGCCCATAATGGCATTGTTATTTGGGGTCGAAAATAAGCCAAAGCCAATGCCCAATAATAGCAGTGAGCCGCTAATATAAGTTGTGCTTGAGTTCACCGTTAGTAGAGAAAGTAGAAAAAAGCCAACCATAACAATGACACAGCCTAATGTAGCAAGTAAGCGCGGCTGTATTTTATCGGCAAATTTACCTGCCAGTGGCGCCATGATAGCCATTGACACCGCTTGGAGTAATACGATTTGCCCTGCATGTGCGGGGCTTAATCCTTTAATATATTGCAAATACAAACTTAATAAAAAGGCCAGTGAAAAGTTACTGGCATACATTAAAAAGGAAGTGGACAAGGATAGGCTGAATACACGACTTTCTAAAAACATTTGCACTCTAATGAGTGGTCGCCTACTGCGACTTTGATGAACAATAAATAACATCAAAAAGATGATTGAAAGTAATGTTAAAAGCCAGCCAAGAATACTTGGTAAATTACTTAACCCTAACACTAAGCACAGTGCAAAAAGCGAGAAAATAACGGTGCCCCACCAGTCAAATGGCGATTTTTTATCGTTTTTCCACTCACCATGTAAACACAGTTTAATGGTAATGAGCAGCATAAGTACCAAGGGGATCTGCGAGTAAAACACGGCGCGCCATCCCCACATTTCAGTGAGCCAACCACCCATTGCCGGGGCTGCGCTGAGCCCTATATACACACATGCCGCAGAGGTGCCCAGTGCCATCCCTCGTTTATTATCAGGTGTGACAGAGGTTATGATGGCAACGCCGATACCAAAAATCATGGCGCCAGCGGCCCCTTGTATAAAGCGCCAAAAAAGCACCCACTCAATCGATTTTGCTAGCGCGCACATCAGCGAGGCCAGTGCATTTAAGGCTAAACCAGAAGCATATATGCGTTTTCGACCATAGTTGTCAGCTATTTTTCCGCACGGCAGCATAAACATGACGCTACTGAGTAAATACAAAGTAGGCATCCACGCGATCATTTTCGCGCTCGCATTTAAATCTTCAGCGAGGTTTGGAATTGCTATGTTAACGCCCGCCATGCCAAGCGGACCAATAATAGAACCGCTGCAAACGATAATAAGGGCAATAGTAGTCGCGGGAAGTTTAAACAAGAAGAGTCCTTTTATTTACTGGCCTTAAAATGATACGTGAAGATATTGACTTGTACAGGCTTTGATGTCGTTAAGAGCGAAGCAATGACTTTAGGTCAGCATAATGTGTCACTCACCCAAGCCGGGATCACTTAACAGGTTGGCATACTAACACCTAGCTCAGTACATTATTACCAGCGAACGTAACAGAGCTTATATGTGTTACGCATTATCACCAAAAAAGGGGGGAATATCTTTATGATTTTAAGATTAAAGTGTTCAATATTAATATGCGGTTCAATAAAAGTTTCCATTGTGGATAATTGAACTAAATGACAGCTTTACACATTGTGTACTAAGACTTCATACCCTATGGTTAATTTTTATGATTTAGCTATTTCCACGAATGTTCTTTCTCCTAAAATTTCGCGATATTTATTTGCGAGCGCATTTTTTGCATCATCGTCGCCGTGCACTATTTTTATATGGCTGGGCTTTTTACGCATGCCAGTTACAAATTTTATTAACCCATTTTGATCTGCGTGGGCGCTGTAGCCGCTTATAGTGTGTACTTTGGCGTTTATGATAATGCGAGTGTCGTTTACAAATACATAGCCGTTACGAGGGCCATAGGTTTGTATATCATGCCCTAATGTGCCGCGTCCTTGATAGCCTACAAACAGTATGTCGGTGGTTTTGTCACTTAAAAAACGCGCTAGGTAATTTACAATGCGCCCGCCGGTGCACATGCCGCTGGCGGCTAAAATAATGGCGGGGGTTTGGCGAGTGGCTAAGTAGTTAATAATGGCCACATGCTCTTTATGAGTGTCGATTGTGGTTAGGTTTTTAAAGTCGAGCGGGTGGCGGCCTTTGGCAACTTTGCGTTTGGCTTCAGCGTCCCATAAATGTTTAAAATTTCTGTACTGCTCAGTAAAATTTGCCGCCATGGGGGAGTCGAGTATTACGTGTATGCTGTGCCATGGTGAGTTTTTAGCTGCGCTGTGAATTAACTGCTCTAGTTCGTAAAGTAGCTCTTGGGTGCGACCTATACTAAACGCGGGCACGAGTACTACGCCGTTATCGGCAACCGCACCTTCGATTACTTTTTTTAATGTTTGAGTACGCTCTTTACGCCCTTGATGGTTTTTATCGCCATAGGTCGATTCAATGACTAGAGTGTCGGCTTTATACGGCGGCTTAGGTGTGGGTAATAGCGGTGTATAGGGCGCGCCTAGATCGCCAGAAAACACCACGCGATGCGTACTTTTACCTTGTGTGTTGTTAGGAGTGGTTTTAGTGCTTTTGTTCTCAAGAATGTCAATTTCAACATAGGCTGAACCTAAAATGTGCCCGGCTCGCTGAAACCGTGCTTTGGCTGTTTGGGTATTTTCAGCATTACTAACGCTTGGATTGATAGATAAGTTAAACCAGGTTTTAAAATCAACCGCAACAATGCGCCTAGCTAATAAGCTTAAACAGGCTGCAATTATTTTAGGATCGCGTGTTACCCCTACTTTTAATGCATCTTCTATTACCAGTGGTAATAAACTGGCCGACGCTTTAGTGGTGTAAATAGGCCCTTTAAATCCCGCAGCCAATAAATACGGTATGCGCCCCACATGATCAATATGGCAATGAGTAACAATTAATGCCGTAACATTAGTTATATCAAACCCAATAGCTAAATCAGTTTTTGAATCCTCCCCCTGAAATAGTCCACAATCAATGAGTATTGATGTGCTGTTATTTATCACTAGTTCATGGCACGAACCGGTAACGCCATTAACAGCCCCATGATGCAGTATTTTCATTGTTCGTCCTTGTATGCTTAAAAAGGGCGGTGATCTACTTTTAGCCGTAACTTTCAATTAAAGATGAAAGCAGCTTTTAAGTGTTTTAACGTATTGTTTGTAACAGCTTAGTTTTAATTAGTTTAAATGCAAGGGTAGGTAATGGGTTGCGATTAGTTTTCAGTTAGAAATAAAAATAAGGGCAGAGTGTGTTGCTAGTGTGTTTTTTGCACTTTTCAATTTGCCTATAATTTAGCCTTAACTATACTTTTAGCTGATATAGAATATTTTAAATATTAGGGATGAATATGAAGGTAACAGTTGTAGGTACTGGTTATGTTGGTTTGTCGAACGCCATGTTACTAGCCCAGCATAACGAGGTTATAGCACTTGATATAGATGAGCAAAAAATAGCCCTTTTAAATAATAAGCAATCGCCGATAGTCGATTTTCATATAAGTGAATATTTACAACGAGATGATATAAGTTTTACTGCAACAACTAATAAAAGCATGGCGTACTGTAACGCTGACTTTATTATTATAGCGACCCCTACCGATTACGATACCCACACTCATAATTTTAATACCAGCTCTGTTGAGGCCGTGATAAACGACGCTTTGGCTTATAATCCACACGCGGTAATAATTGTTAAATCGACAGTGCCAGTGCGTTTTACGCAGCGGATGAAAGCGCAGCTGGGCGTAGACAATATTATATTTTCTCCTGAATTTTTACGTGAAGGTAAGGCGCTTTACGATAACCTACACCCATCACGCATTGTGGTTGGTGAGCAAAGTGAGCGTGCTGCTGTATTTGCTAATTTACTTAAGCAAGGGGCGATTAAACAAGATATAGCAGTGTTGTTTACTGAGTCGACCGAAGCTGAAGCCATTAAATTATTTTCAAATACCTATCTTGCAATGCGGGTCGCATATTTTAACGAACTTGATACGTATGCCGAAGCGCATGGATTAAATAGTAAACAAATTATACAAGGGGTTGGACTTGACCCTCGCATTGGTAATCATTATAACAATCCATCGTTTGGCTATGGTGGCTATTGTTTGCCAAAAGATACCAAGCAGTTATTAGCAAATTATAAAGACATACCCAACAATATGATTTGCGCTATTGTTGATGCCAATACCACACGTAAAAATTTTATAGCGGATTCAATTATTAAACGAAATCCTAAAGTCGTTGGAATTTACAGGCTCGTTATGAAAACGGGATCTGATAACTTTAGAGCGTCTGCTATTCAAGGGATCATGAAGCGAATTGCAGCCAGTAATGTGCAAATGGTGGTGTATGAGCCAGAGCTTAAAGAAGATGTTTTTTATAACTCTCGCGTTATTAGAAACTTAAATGAATTTAAACAAATATCTGATGTAGTTGTTTCTAACCGTATGGTTGAAGAGTTGAGTGATATTACAGATAAAGTATACACACGCGATTTATTTGGTAGTGATTGAAAGTGAGGCGGTTAAAGATAGAGATTAATAGTTGCTTTCAGGTTTATACTTCGCTTGGGTTAAAAGCACGCGAAATAAATTCGCGCCTATTAGGGTAAGTTTGAGTATTACTAAAATGCAGCGCTATCTTTAGCCTGTTCTATCTTGTTTACTGTATATATTCTCTACATTGAAAATGAATCTGGTTATGTTTAAGTAATCAAATACCCTTGCTGAAAATAAACACAATACTAACGTTATAACTGTAACGATAAGCGATTGCATGATCCCCGTAGCATCTAAGACTAAAAATAAATTATTTAAAGGTTTCATGGCGACAATAAAGAGTGCATGTAAAACTAATATAATTAGAGTGTTTCGGCCAAGGTATGCCATTAAGTTTGTTACATAGTTATCTTTAAAAATAATAAACAAAGACCAAAAGAACGATGTGAGCAGTAAACACCATATAACTTCTGAGGCGGAAAACAGATTATATATATCGATAAGCCAAAAAGTGTTTCCTAAATAAAACAATACTACAAGCAGCAAAGACAGTTTAAAGGGGAACGAAAAGCCATCCGGGTACAGCTGCTTAACTATAATTCCGAGTATAAAATAGGTAACAGTTCTAAATGTTATAACCCCGAACTTGGTCATAATTAATAAGATAAATATAGAGATAAGCAGTGCGATAGCAATGCTTTTAGTATCAGAAGAGAATCGAGCTGTTACATATCTTGAAAAGAGAATTGAGAGTTGAATAACGATTAAGGAGTGAAGAAACCAATATCCTCCAATTGGGTTTAAAAAGATGATACGAATAAATTCTGATATTGTTTTTGGGGCCACGTTTGTTGTTTTAATACCTAAGTACTGAACAAGTATTAAGCCCACTAAATATAAAAAAATGAGCCTGTAACGGATTCTGTGTAACTGCCCGTTTTTAGATTTTAAATATGCTTGCTGAGTCGTTCCTCAAATTCAAT
>NZ_JAATTW010000024.1:0-52401 GCF_013414205.1 Pseudoalteromonas sp. MIP2626 | reverse complement strand
TTTGGCGAGAAAATGGCCGAATTATAACAGCTGGCCATCTAATCTGAGAAATTGCACTTATTATCCGAATTTAGGAAAATATTAATTTTATTTCAGCTTTTTATGAGCAACGTCCTTTTCAAAGCCTTGTTATTCCCAAGGGCAATTTTAAAGTTGAGTTAAAAACAACAAATGGAGCAGCTCGTTGGATCAACTACGTGCAATTAGGTATTTTAGTAAAGTAGTCGAAACTGGCAGCTTTACCAAAGCAGCCAGTACTTTTAACGTGCCGCCGTCGTCGTTATCAAGGCGCGTTGCAGATTTAGAAAAAAGCTTAGGCGCTACGCTGTTAAAGCGCTCAACCCGACTCGTTAAATTAACAGAAGTAGGGCAAATTTATTATAACGATATACAGCAAATTTTGAGTCAACTAGAGCAAAGTAATGAAACCGTACGCAGTTATCAAACAACGCCAATGGGGCGTTTACGTATTAGCTCTATGGTGGGGTTTGGTGAGCAAATATTATTACCTTTGTTAGATGAATTTAGCGCCTTATACCCTGAAATAGTGCTGGATGTTAGTTTAACTGATCAGCTATCGACACTCGGACGCGACGATGTTGATATTGCTATTCGCGGTGGTTACGCACCCAATGAGCGAGTACTAGCAATAAGGTTAATGGACAATGGTTTTATTCCGGTGGCATCACCTTGTTATTTAAAAAAACACGGAACACCTAACAATGCGATGGAACTAAAGCAGCATAATGGCCTTTATTTTAAAGCGCCAACGGGGCCAACGCCTTGGTTATGTAATATGGACGGCCAATGGCATGATGTATCTGGCCCTGCTGTGGCTATTTCTAATAGCGGATCGTGGCTAGCAAAAAAAGCGTGCAACGGTGAAGGTATTTTAATGTCGACTCGGTGGGCGTTAGCCCCTTATATTGACTCAGGTAAGTTGCAACAACTTCACTTTGAACATGAGTTAGCTATAACTCAAAATGCTAATATGGCTGTGTATTTGTTGTATCAAAAACAGCGCTACTTAGTACCTAAAGTAAAAGCGGCAGTAGACTTTTTAGTGCAAAAAATAAAGACAGAAAATGAACAATAAACACAAAGTAACAGATTCCCTAGGCTGATTAATTTACAACTGTGTGGCTTGTTAAACAAAACTAACCGCAGGTTACTTTCGTTTTTTGCTTATGCAAACTGTAAACCCCCATTACAGTTTGCACAAAAGCCACAAATTAACACTGCATTTTACGCTATAGGCACTGTGCTAATAAAAGGATTAAGCTTAACTTTTAACGTGTTTAAAAAACACCTTAAAGCGAGTGTTCGCGTTTGAGGTTACCACTATGTTGCCCCCATTTGCTGTAACTAGCGCTTTTACTATCGCAAGCCCTAAACCCGCGCCGTTGCCTTGTCGCTGCCTTGATTTATCGGCTCGATAAAATCGGTCAAATAAATAGGGTAAATGCTCTGCTGCTATTTTTTCGCCTGGGTTGGTAACCGCAATACACACTTGATCATTTCCAGTGCGCTCACTACTAATAGTTATCGATTCGCCTGCTGGGGTATACCTAATCGCATTTGATAATAAATTAGATAGCAACTGCCTAAAGTGTAATTGTTCACAATAAAACTCAACATTACTACCTTGTTTAATAAAGGTAATATTGGCATCTTCTGCTACCGCATCAAAATATTCTAGTAACGCGTCTATTTCTTCATCACTTTGTAATACTTGTTGTTGTGCTTTTATCAGTCCATTTTGAGTTTTTGCCAACCACAGCATATCACTAACCATTTTTGTTAGTCGCTCTAGTTCTTCAAGGTTTGAAAACAACAGTTCTTGGTATTGCACAAGGTCGCGCTGTTTTGTTAAGCCAACTTGTGTTTGAGTAATAATATTAGTAAGCGGGGTACGCAGTTCGTGGGCTATATCGGTAGAAAAATTTGATAAACGCATAAACTCATCTTGTAATCTATCCAGCATGGCATTAAATGAATGCACCATATTCACCAGCTCAATTGGCACTTTACTTTCATCTAACCTAACATCCATTTTATGGGTTTGAATGTCATATATTTTTTTGCTTAAGCCACGCAGTGGATTTAACCCCTGATGTACCGCAAACCAAGCAACGAGTAAAATGAGCACAGCTGAGCCAAACATAATCACCCATAGGCTTTGTTTAAATTGGCGCAAAAAATGTTTATAAAAACTCATATCAATGGCGGCGGTAATTTTATAATGCTGTTGCTGCACGTTAAAGTCGCTAACTAATGCGCGATAGGTATGATCATTGGCTTGCCAATGCACTATGTTATCGCGATTAAAACCAAGCGCCGATGGCGCACTCATAATCTGCTTAGTAAAATCGCGACCTGAACTTTGGTAAATTAAGGCTCCTTGCTGGCTATTTACTTGATAATAAACACCATGGTGCCCTGCCACAGCTTTAGATAATGCCTGCCCTAAAGGTTCACTTGAGCTATGCTGCTGGGCTAAAACAGCTGCAACTGACTGGCTAATAACCTTTAACTCGCCACTGTCTTGCTCAATAAAGTGATGCTCAATGGAGGAGTTAATTAATGACGCGACTAAGGTTAAACAGGCTATTACAGTAACAGCAATAAACAATACCACCCGCATGGTCAACGACATTGGTCGAGCGTTAATTTTGGGCATTTTCGACCTCTAATTTATAGCCCATACCGCGCACTGTATGAATAAGTTTAATACTATACTCATCGTCAACCTTGCCCCGCAGGCGTCTAATCGCAACATCTATTACATTGGTATCACTTTCAAAGTTCATATCCCATACTTGCGACGCTATAAGTGAGCGAGATAGCACTTCGCCTTCTCGGCGCAGTAGTAGCTCTAATAAGCTAAACTCTTTATTACTGAGCAAAATACGCTTGCCTGCTCGCTGTATTTTACGCTTTGGTATATCCATTTCTAAGTCTGCAATTGTGAGTATGTCGGCCACTTTTTGCACGCCACCACGGCGAATAAGCGTACGTACGCGGGCAAGTACTTCTGAAAAAGCAAACGGTTTTATTAAGTAATCATCTGCGCCAAGTTCAAGCCCTTTGACTCTGTCATCAACACTATCGCGAGCCGATAAAAATAATACTGGCGTGTCGTTTTTGGCTTCTCGTACCGACTCTAAAATTCGCCAGCCAGATACATCGGGCAACATTATATCTAATATAATCACATCAAATAATTCGGTCATTGCTAAATGGTGACCGTCAAGGCCATTGCGCGCCAAACAAACCTGAAAGCCGGCTTCGGTTAAGCCCTGTTTTAAGTAATCACCGGTTTTAATCTCGTCTTCAACGATTAGTATGCGCATATAATTCCTTTGTTACTTTTATTATAATTTTAGTTATCACTTAAACAGCACTATGCCATATGCGCTACAACAGCAACATGACATTAAGATTACAACTTTGTAATGTTCGCGTCATGTCGATGTCAGGTTTAAATATTATACTCAATGCATATTTTGCTATTCAGGTGTAATAAAATGGGTTTTAAAAAGTCATTGCAGCACATTTCAAAGCCACGTAGGCGTTTTGTTCAAGGATTAATTGCAGGCGGTGTGCTGGCAGCTTTTCCAACTGTTTTACATGCAGCATCATCTTTAGCGGCTTCAACATTAACAGGTACTGTGCCTGAGTTGAGCGGTAAAGTTATTGACCTGGTTATTGATGAGTCCCCGGTAAACTTTACCGGTGTAGTGCGTATGGCAACCACCATTAATGGCTCTATTCCCGCGCCAACATTACGCCTTAAAGAAGGTGACGATGTGACCATTCGCGTTACCAACAATTTAGCGGTACCTAGCTCTATTCACTGGCACGGAATTATTTTACCGTATCAAATGGATGGTGTACCGGGCATTAGCTTTAAAGGCATTATGCCTGGCGAAACGTTTGTTTATAAATTTAAGTTACAACAAAGCGGTACTTATTGGTATCACTCACACAGTGGCTTTCAAGAAATGACCGGTATGTATGGGGCGTTAATTATTGAGCCTCGTGAGCAAGATGTTATCAGCGCAGATAATGAACATATTATTCAACTCTCTGATTGGACTGATGATGATCCTATGGAGTTATTCCGTAAATTAAAAATTCAGGGGGATGTGTTTAACTTTAATCAGCCCACTGTACCTGAGTTTTTTGATGACATAGCAACAAGCGGCGTTGCTAATGCACTTCAACGACGTGAAATGTGGAACCAGATGCGAATGAGTCCAACCGATTTAGCTGATTTATCGGCTTCGGCAATGACCTATTTAATGAATGGTACTGCGCCAATGGCTAATTGGCGTGGGCTGTTTAAAGCGGGCGAAAAAGTACGTTTAAGATTTATTAATGGCTCAAGTAACACCTTTTTTGATGTACGTATCCCAGAGTTAAAATTAACTGTGGTACAAGCAGATGGACAAAATGTTGAACCCGTTACCGTAGATGAGTTTCGCTTTGGTCCAGGTGAAACCTACGATGTGGTTGTTGAGCCTAAAAATGACGCATACACAATTTTTGCACAAAGCATGGACCGCTCAGGTTATGCCAAAGGGACTTTGTCTGTCGCTGCTAATATTGATGCGCCAGTGCCTGCACTTGACCCAGTTGAGTGGTTAGCAATGCGGGATATGATGGGCAATATGGATCACTCTGCTATGCCTGGAATGGATCACAGCGCTATGGGCCACGCTAGCATGGACAAAACCAGTATGGATCAGGGGGCAATGGATCATAGCACAATGGACCACGGTGCAATGGCAATGGACCATAGTAAGCATAATATGGGTAAAAACCCACTGGCTGTTCCAAGTCAGAAAGTTCGCCACGCTAAAACAGAATATGGCGCCTCAGTTGATATGCGCGTTGATACGCCACGCACAAACTTAGACGATCCTGGTATTGGGCTGCGCAATAACGGCCGTCGAGTTTTAACACTTGCAGATTTACGCTCTCTTGATGGCATAGTTGACCACCAAGCACCCGAAGCCGAAATTGAGCTGCATTTAACCGGCAACATGGAACGCTACAGCTGGTCTTTTGATGGCTTAGAGTTTGGTAAAAGTACCCCTGTGCATATGAAGCATAATCAGCGGGTACGAGTTATTTTACAAAACGATACCATGATGACACACCCTATGCATTTACATGGTATGTGGAGCGACTTGGAGAACGATCAAGGTGATGTGTTAGTTCGCCGCCACACCATAATGGTACAGCCCGCCCAAAGAATTAGCTTTTTAACTACGCCACATGATGTTGGTCGTTGGGCTTGGCATTGTCATTTACTGTTTCATATGGATGCAGGTATGTTTAGAGAGGTGGTTGTATCATGAAAAATTTAACCTTATCAACGGTACTTACTAGTGCACTATTAATTAGCGCACCGTTATTGAGCCTGCATGTGTTTGCTCAAACTGAAATGGGCGACATGTCTGGCGATATGGCGGGCGATAAAATGCAGCCGCAAGGCGGCAATGCCCCTAAAAATGCTCGCGATCCACACGCTTATGCTAATGGCACAACCTTAACGCAAGGGCCATATGCTTTAGCTAATGGCGAGCGCTTAACCCTTGCGGATGAGCATAAGTTTTACGCTATTTTAGGTGATCGCCTTGAGTATAACGAACAAGCCGATGCTGCTGTTTTCGATTTACAAGCTTGGTACGGCACCACCTTTAATCGATTAGTGATAAAAACCGAGGGCGATGTTAGTGATGGCAAGCTTGAAGAAAATCAAACTGATATTTTATGGGGCCATGCAATTTCGGCTTATTGGGATACGCAAGTCGGTATTCGCTACGATTATTATAAAGAAGGCAAAAACCGTCAATGGTTAGCGTTTGGTATTCAAGGCTTAGCACCTTATTGGTTTGAGCTTGATATGACAGCGTATGTAGGTGAGAGCGGCAATACAGCATTTACAGCAGAAGCTGAATATGAGCTGCTTTTAACACAAAGGCTCATTATACAGCCTCGTGCTGAAATAACATTTTATGGTAAAGACGATGAACAAAATGAGCTAGGCAGTGGGCTATCTAGTACTGCTATTGGCGTTAGGGTTCGTTATGAATTTACTCGCCAATTTGCACCTTATGTAGGTGTAGAGTGGACTAATAAATTTGGTACCACAGCAGATTACGCCAAGCTAAACGAGCAAAGCAGCAACGATACTGAGTTTGTTGCCGGTATAAAATTTTGGTTTTAATATTTAAAAATAAGAGGTAATTATGAAATTTATAACTATTGCGGCAATTTTAGGCTTAGCTGTAAGCTTTTCGGCATCAGCTCATATTTCGCTAAAGCAATCAACACCACAAAATAGTGCGATGCTAATGCAAAGTCCAGAGCAACTTACGTTAACGTTTAGCGGCGAAGTACAACTTGCCAAAGTACTCTTAAGTGATGCTGCAAACAAGCAAGTAGATTTTAACTTTAAACCCAGTGCAAAAGCTAATAGCAACTTTAGCTGGCCTTTACCCAAGCTTGAACAAGGTAATTACACAGTTAAATGGATAGCGCTTGGTGGCGATGGCCATAAAATGTCAGGCAATTTTGACTTTATGCTGCACGCCAGCGACACACATTCTAAAATGAAAAACATGGCGGCTAGCCATAAACAACATAATCATTAGGTAGTCATATAATGCAATTAAGTGATTGGTCAGTGCTGTTACTATTATTAAAAATAGTAAGCTATTTAGCTATTGCAGCCCTTGCGGGCTGCTTGCTAATGCGCTTACTTAATAATGAGAGTACAACGCCAGATACACAATTAAGCTGTTTTAATCGGTATTTAAAGCGCTGGCAAATCACCCTTGTTATGGTGGGCTTTATTGGTGCAATATTACAAATACCAATTGAAGCGGGGGCCATGGCTGAATCTGGTTTTGCTGGCATGATAGACCCCTTCATGCTGGATATAATTTGGCAATCAGTAATTGGTGAGCAGGTAAGTATGAGAGTGCCTGCATTTATAATTGCCTTGTTTGCGGTGTGCACTTGGCGCCCCCATTCAAACTCAGCTAACGTGGCTAATTTTGTTATTACACTATTAGCACTTATTATCCTTACCTATAGCTTTACCTTAACCGGCCATAGCGCCGAAAAAGGCCTATTAATTAAAAGTATATTAACACTGCATTTAATTGCCATTGCTAGTTGGATTGGCTCACTATGGCCTCTTTATAAAAGTTGCCAACTGCTATCGTTAAATACGATAAAGCATTTAATGGAACGCTTTGGACAGCTAGCAATTATTATCATAGCGGTACTGCTCATATCTGGTATAACCTTATTATGGCAATACTTAAATTCATTTTCTGTATTATTTACTTCAAATTATGGCCAGCTAATAATGTTAAAACTGTTGTTAGTGAGTGCTATGTTACTACTGGGTGCTTGGCATAAACTACGTTTAGTTCCGCAAATTACACAGCAACATCATGTTGTTACTTTAAAGCGTTCTATTACTGTTGAAATGGTTATTGCCGTGTGTGTATTACTAACCACCAGTGTATTTACCACGCTCGTTGGGCCGCCCGTATAATTTATCTTATAAAGAGAAAAACATGTTAATAAAACACCCTAAATTTGGATTGATCTCAGCGCTGTTACTTACTGCAACAAGCTCTTTTACTGTAAACGCGCATGGTGATGAAGAGCACGCAAAAAAATCAGCTTTATTTGTTAATGTAAGCAGTGCTGCAGCAAAAGTTGTTAGCTCGTTTCATACTGCGCTTAAGCAAGGCGATAAAGTAACTGCTCGACAATTACTAGCCGATGATGTGATTATTTTTGAAGGTGGCGGCGTTGAGCGCTCAGCCGATGAATACGCTAACCACCACATGTTAGCTGACATGAAATACCTAAGTGCAATTAACAGCGACCTATTAGAGCACCAAGTGTTTATTAATGGTGATATGGCTTACTCGGTATCAAGAAGTAAAAGCCATGGCAACTATAAAGGTAAAGAAATAAGCGCCACAGGTATGGAGTCAATCACCTTAAAAAATACCGATTCAGGCTGGAAAATAACTCATATTCATTGGTCAAATTAAGGCGTTAATTATGCGTATAATTAAAATCACCTCAAGCGTGCTTTTAGCACTAGCACTGCCTCTTATGGGGGCGTGCTCTGAGCAATCACCGCAAGTACATAAAGCAACTAGCTCAGCCGATAGTCCCAAAAAACAGGAGTTAAAGCTTACTGTTTATAAAGATAAAAACTGTGGCTGTTGCAAAGGCTGGATTGAGCATATAAATCAAAGCGACATTAATACAAAAGCCATTGATGCAGACGATATGGGGTTAATAAAATCGCAATATCAAATAAAGCCTAACCAGCGCTCATGTCATACAGCTGTGTCGGCCAACGGTTTTGTGTTTGAAGGCCACGTACCGGCTAAATTTATTAAACAATTTTTATCAGAAAAACACCCAGCGCATATTATCGGTTTAACCGTACCCGCAATGCCACTAGGCACACCAGGTATGGAAATGGGTGATGCATTTCATAAATACAACATTGAATTTATTACCACAAACACCACCACAGGTGTGTACAAGCACATTAGTCAATACGACGAGCAGTTTTAACTGTTGTGGCATAGTTTGTGAAACTGTTTAGTACCTATAAAGAACTGTAAACCCCCATTACAGTTTGCACAAAAAAGCCACAATTAAAAATTGTGCCTTTTTTAGTTTTTAATAATTAATTAGACATTATTTTAGTAAGTTTTTCTCAAAAAATTCGGCCATCATAGTGTGGTAATGCAAAGCCGTTCCTTTGCCTTCTTTTAGGCTGTGTGAACGATTAGGATAAGCAAAAAACTCAAATTGTTTATTATGCTTAACAAGCTCGTCAATTAAACGCTCAGACCCCTGATAGTGTACGTTATCGTCGCCAGTACCGTGGATCAGTAATAATTTGCCGCTAAGGTTTTTAGCAAAACTAATTGGCGAGGTATTATCATAGCTTTGTGGGTCGGTGTTTGGGTTACCCGAATAACGCTCTTGATAAATAGTGTCATATAAACGTATATCGGGCACAGGTGCTGAAGCAATACCTACTTTAAATTTATCTCCGTGACGAAATAATAAATTAAGTGTAGAGCTGCCGCCGCCAGAGTGTCCCCATACGCCAACCCGCTCTGTGTCTATTACAGCCCAGCGTTTAGCCATCGCGTCGAGCGCGTCAACTTGGTCTTGCACTGTAATTGAGCCTATTTTTTTATAAATAGATTTGCGCCAATCTCGGCCTTTTGGTGCGCGTGTACCGCGGTTATCAACTGATGCAACAATAAAGCCTTTTTGAGTTAATAACGATTTGTATAAATAGCTATTACCTTCAAAGCGATCTTGTACGGTTGATCCCCAAGGTTCGCCATAAACATAAAATACGATTGGGTACTTTTTATTTAGATCCATATCCGCAGGAAACATAATATAACCATCAAGCTCGGTGCCATCACGCGCGGCTACTTTAAAAAACTCATGGTTTGGTAAACTTTGCTCTGCTAATTTTTGTTTCAGCTCGCTGTTTTCGACCAAGGTTTTTACATTACTGTGATCGCTCACCTTAATAATTTGCTTAACGGCCGGCTGATTAAATTTAGAATAGGTGTGCATGGCCCAAGAAGCATCCTTTGACACGTAGTAACTGTTGGAGCCGTTAAACTGCTCAGGTGTTACTCGTACTGGTTTACTGCTGCCATCTATTGCTGTGCGATACAAATAGCGCTGAGCTGCATCATCTGGTGATGCACTAAAATACAATACGTTTTTGTCTTCGTTGATTGCAAGCATATCAACAATGTCGTAATCGCCAGGGGTTAGGTCGATAATTTTTTTGCCATCGCGCGATATGCGATATAAATGACGCCAGCCGTCGCGTTCGCTGTGCCAAATAAAAAACTCACCACTTTTTGACCAATTAGCACTATAAAACCATTCTATAAACGCATCGTCTTTTTCTGCCAGTATTTTAGTTAGCTGCTGCTTTTGCCAATTAAATAACCATAAATTATTATGGTTTTGTGGGCGGTTTAAGTCTTGGATAAGTAACGACTCACCATCGCCTGCCCAGCTAATGCGTGGTATGTAACGATCGCGGTTATCGCCCTCAAGTTTAGCCCACCGGGTTTGCTTGTCACTCAGGCTCACTACGCCTACGCGTACAGCTGAGTTAGTTTCGCCCGCTTTAGGGTATGGAAATTCAGTAAGGCTAGGGTAGAGCGCTTTGGTGTTGTTGATCATGGTAAAGTATTTAACGCCGCTAGTATCGAGCTGCCAATACGCGATTGATTTATTATCTGGGCTCCAACTAAAGCCATCACGAATAGAAAACTCTTCTTCGTATACCCAATCGAAATTACCATTAACTGTGGTAGCGCTGCCATCGGTTGTTAATGCGCTAACGGTATTGCTGCCAACTGCTTGCATATAAATATTATTATCGCGCACATACGCTACTTTTGAGCTGTCGGGGGAGAACTTAGCAAACATAAGCTTTTTGGGCTCAGGGTTTTCGCCGCCCAACTGCGAGAGTTTATTCGTATTTAAGTTAAGTAACCAAAAATCCCCTCGGCTGCGCGAACGCCATACTTGCTCACTGTTGGTAAATACCATGAGCCACTGGCCATCTTTAGAAAATTGATAACTCTCAATTGCAAACGCTTCATCTGCGCCCTCTGGCAGTAACTTTTCAAAAGCAACCAGTACTTTTCGCCCTGTGCCATCGGCGTTGTAAAATACAATGTCGTTGCCTTTTACACCGTGCTCTTTCTCGTCGTCAGCTTTAACGCCTACTTTTTTATCGGCTTCACGTTGCTCAAGTACTGTGTAGCCAGTGCCATCGTCTAACCATTTAAAGTAAGTACTACGCTGTGCTTTAAAGTATTTATCTTTATAAATTTGCTCAAGAGTAAGCGGGTTACTAATAGGTGTAACTGCATTACCTGTTGTTGATGGTGATGTATTTGATGTCATAGAACACCCTTGTATGGTTATACCCGCCAGAATGGCAACTAACAGTGCTGAGGTTTTAATTATTTTCATCGTGTTTCCTAGGGGGGGGTTATTAAATAAATACTGACCCCGCTACTTTAGCAAATAAGCAAAATAGGATCTGAGCGTTTATCGCGTTATTAAGGGATTGAGCTTAAAAAAGGAATTAATACGCCATGTTAATTAAAGTAGTCATTAGCTGTGTAATAAGGTGGCTGTTTTTAAATACCTAATCCTTTAGCTACGCAGTTAATCTAATTCTAAATTTGCACGTTCAACGCTCTCTGCTGGTAATTCTTTTTGTACCGATACACCCAGCTCTTTAAACTCGCTTGCCTGTTTAATTAAGTTACCTTTACCTCGGTAAAGCTGCGAAAACGCTTTGTCGTAGCTTTCTTTAGCACGATCGAGCTGTTTGCCAACCCCTTCCATGCTGGTTAAAAAGCCATTGAGCTTGTTATAAAAACGCTCGGCTCGGGCTGCCAATTCTTTTGAGTATTTAGTTTGCTCTTCAAAGCGCCATAGCTGTTTAACTATATTTAAACTAGTGAGTAAGGTAGTGGGGGTTGCCACTAGAATATTTTTTTCGATTGCTTGCTGGTAAATATCACTTTGGTATTTAAGCGCTTCAACAAAGGCTGACTCTATTGGTACAAACATCACCACTACTTCAGGCGAGTTAAGCCCAGGTAGACGGTCGTACGATTTACTCGCAAGCTCGTTTATACGCGCTTTAACAGCCTCAACGTGCTCTTTAATAGCTTGCTGTGCTTCTAGCTCGTTATCGGCGTTAACATAGCGTGTGTAGGCGTTTAACGAAGTTTTAGCGTCAATAACTAAATGGCGACCTTGGGGTAAATACACAACTACATCGGGGCGTAAGCGGCCGTCTTCGGTGTTAAACGACACCTCGCGTTTATAGTCTACGCCTGCGCGTAAGCCTGCGCTGTCGAGCACGTTTTCTAGCATTAACTCGCCCCAATTGCCTTGGGTTTTCTTTTGCCCTTGTAGAGCGTTACTGAGCCTGTCGGCTTGTTCGGTTATGGCTTGGCTTTTTGCTTGTAAATGTAATAACTCGGTTTTAAGCGCGGCGCGTTGTTTTAAGTCTTCAACATGGATTGACTCCATTTTGTCGCGAAAGCCTTTTAGCTCGCCTTGCACTGGTTTTAATAGTTGCTCAATGCTTTCTTGATTGAGCACTTTAAACTTTTGAGACTTTTCTTCTAAAATTTGATTCGCTAAGTTTTCGAACTCTTTTTTAAGCATCTCTTTGCTTTGCTCTATTTGCGCAAGTTGTTCGCTAAAGTGTTGTTGTTTTTGCTCAAGCGTAGTGCGTATATTATTTAGCTCTACATCGCGTTGGCTATATTGTTTGCGCAGTGCACTTAGCTCGGCTTCGGCTTTTTGCCAAAACTGATTATATTGCTGGCTTTGTTTTTCTTGTTCGGTAAAGCGGGTTTTAAAGTGCTGCGCTTGGTCGCGTTGCTCTTGATGGGTATGCTCTAAAAGTTCGTGGTCATCCGCTAACTGGGTGTATTGCAGGGTTTTGCTCTCAAACTGACTTTGCAATAACGACAACTGCTGTTGCTGCTCACTAAGTTGTTGTTTTAATTTTTTACTAAGCGATGCAGATACTAGGCTACAAATTACGCCACCTGCGGTAACGCCTACGCCTACACTTAGCCAATCAATGCTAGTTAATAACTGAGAAAACATAAAATAAACTTATTAAATTTAGAGACATGCCATCATAACGAATAACTATCGATAGCAGTAGGGGCGGGATATAAATTAAAGGCATAAAAAAAGCCAACCTATAAAAGGTTGGCCTAACATTACTAAAACTAGTAACCAAATAGGGAAATCAACATGAAACTTGCGTTAACAACAATTCATCACAAGCATAATAGTAGACGGCAAATTGAATATTTAGTTCAACAATAATTTAAATTTATTTATATGTTGTTTAAGAAGGCTACTAAGTAAATTTTTTGCAAAAAAAAGCCAACTCAAACGAGCTGGCTCAATCATTACTAAACTTAGTAACTAAATAGGGGAATCAACATGAAACTTGAATTAACTGCAATGTAATCACAAGCATAATAGTAGACGGCAAGTTGAGTATTTAGTTCAATAATAATTTAAATTTATTTATATGTTGTTTAAGAGGGCTACTAAGTAATTTTTTGCAAAAAAAAAGCCAACTCAAACGAGTTGGCTTAATCATTACTAAATTTAGTAACTAAATAGGGGGATCAACATGAAACTTGGTTGAACTGCAATTCAACCGCTAGCAAAATAGTAGACGCTGCATATTTAATTAAGTTCAAAAAAAGTATAAAAAAATTAAACTTAAGTTTTGTGTAAAGCAGCCGTGTAAAAAAGGCATAAAAAAAGCCAGCCCTAAAGTGGGCTGGCTAAATCATTACTTATTTAAGTAACTAAATGGGAAATCAACATAATGCTTGGTTAAACTGCAATTTAACCGCTAGCATAATAGTAGACGCTGCATATTTAATTAAGTTCAAAAAAGATCTGCATATTTACAGACATTTTTAATCTTTAATTAAAGAGAGCATTTGTTGCTCGTCAAACTGGGTAAAACTCATTGATTTTTCGGTAAATAATGCATCTACAAGAGCTTGTTTATCTTGTTGCATTTTAAATACTTTTTCTTCAATTGAATTTGCCATAATAAGTTTATACACAAACACAGGATTAGTTTGGCCAATACGATAAGCACGATCTGTCGCTTGTTTTTCTACTGCTGGGTTCCACCAAGGATCGTAATGAATTACTGTGTCGGCTTGCGTTAAATTAAGCCCCGTTCCACCGGCTTTTAAACTAATTAAAAACACCGATGTTGCACCACTGGTAAACTCATCAATCACTTTATCGCGCTGGCGCGTTTGTCCGGTTAGTAAACTAAAGTTTATATTTATTTCTTTTAGGCGTTCAGCAATAAGATCGAGCGCAGAAGTAAACTGACTAAATATAATTACTTTTCTACCTAGGCTTAGCATTAGCGGTAAGCGATTACTTAGCCATTCTAGTTTTGCACTGCCAGCTTGAGTTGTTGGCTCTATTAATTTAGGGTGACAACAAATTTGCCTTAATTTTAACAGCGCTTCTAAAAAGGCGAGTTTACTTTTTTGCATACCTTGTTCAGAAAAAAGATCAGTTAGTTTTTCTTCTAATGCCTGAGTAATACTGTGGTACATTTCTTTTTGTTTTGGCTCAAATTCAAACTCTTTAATTAACTCTGTTTTTAGCGGTAACTCTTGTGCAACTTGCGCTTTAGTACGGCGTAATATAAACGGCATAATTAAGTCTTTAAGTTGCTGTGCTCGCTCTGCATTGCTCTCACGCTCAATTGGCGTTTGGAAGTGAGTTTTAAAATGCGTTTGCGAGCCAAGTAATGACGGCATAGCAAAATCAAGTAATGATTTAAGCTCGAATAAGTTGTTCTCTATTGGCGTACCACTTAAGCAAAGCTTAAAGTCGGCATTAAGGCGCTTCACTAAACGCGATACCTGCGCGGTATCGTTTTTAATATATTGCGCTTCGTCGAGTATAATATTTTCAAAATAAAGTGGTGAATAATACGCAATATCGCGTTTAAGTAGCGGATAAGTAGTTAATATACATTGTGCTTGCGCTACATTTTGTAATAACTCATTACGCTGGGCACCAAAAATAGTGGTTACTTTTAAGTTTTTAGCAAACTTGGTTATTTCTTTTTCCCAATTGCTTACTAGGCTTGTAGGGCACACAATGAGTGTAGGGCCTGCTTGCGCATTATTATAACTACTTGTTAGATAAGCAATAACTTGCAGAGTTTTACCTAATCCCATGTCGTCTGCTAAAATTCCGCCAAGCTGATGGCGTTTTAAAAAGTTTAACCACGCAACGCCTTGCTGCTGATACTCGCGCAATACAACTGAGTCATTTAACCCTTGTATAAGCGTAGTGGGGCGCGACTGGTCATTACTATTTAGCTCTTCTAAATAACGTGACAATGACTCGTCGTGTAGTTCAACATTTATAGCAGTATGACTTACCAGTTCAGGCAAGTATGAAAGCGGAATATTAAATTCATCTCTGGTTTTTATAAATTCAAATCGTTGTTTAAACTCATTTAACAAATGCAACGCTGCTTTATTTATAGCGCCAAACTCACGACCTATTGGGTAGTAATAAAACAACTCACTTTGACGATTTAACGATTCATAATGAGCATCTGTTTGATTAAATAATAATGTAGCTTTAGCATCGTTTAATATAATTTTGCACTGCATTTGATGCCCCGCAGTACGGTGTACATGCAAAGCTACTTGGCTTTGTGGGTTAACAGCATTTACTTTACTAACCGATACTTTCCAGCCTCGTTGAACAAAGCTAGGAAACACCTCATACACTAACCAGTGTAAGTGAATTGGCGATTGTTTATTAAAAATAAACTCACTTTGTAAACCCCCTTTACAAAAATCGAAACCTAAGTTTATTAGCTCGTTTTTTACGGTGTTTTCAAAAGCACTATTTACTAGGGTTTCTGGCGCTGTGCCTGCCAAATAATTTTTATTTTTATATTTAAACAATAACGAAAGCGTTAATCCTTCCGCCGACATTGTTACTTTTAAAACCGCATTACTAGAGAGTTTTGAGGTATTGTTTTTTTCATTAGTGGGGTGCGGAATAACACCTGAGCCAAAGTTATCGGCGAGTTGTTTATAAATACGGTCAAAATTAGTGTCGTGTAATGCTGGAATTGTTTGTAAATGAGCAATTTCGTCTGCACTTAAAGGGGTACGAATGCGTCCTACTTTATAAGTATCAAGATCTAAATAAGTAGGTGGCGTTGTTTTAATTAGTGTCCAATTTTTGCTGTTTTCTAAATTAACTTTTAATTGGGTTAGATCTTTTACTTGCTGCCAACTAAAGCTTAACGCTTGCCCTGTTTGCGCTTTAATTGATACGCGTGATCGTTGTAAAAACAATCTTTCAGTTGCTATAAGCTGTTGCAGTGCGTTAAAACCCCATTGCCCTTTAAGCTCAATATTACCTACTGCATTTTGTGAACGTATCCAGCTAAATAATCTAAAGTCGCTTTCTAATAAATCGCTAGGAGTTACAAAGCTGTTTAGCTGTTGCTCGGTAAGGTTACGGCCTAAGGCATAGCTTTGATTTTCATCGTAATTAGCTATTTTGGGCGTTAAAAACACTTTATTGTTTTCTACATCTAATACAAACAAAAGCACTTGTGAAGGCGGTTGTTCGGTACTGTTTTTAAGTGCTCCGAGTTCAGTAAACCAATCATTAATAAAGTAGTCTTCGCCGTACTCACCAGAGTGTTCTATTTTAAGTTTGAGCAAAATAGCAGCTAAGTGGCGGCATTTCGTTTTAACGTTACAGGTACAGTGAGTATCTACCGAATAACCAGTAGGTACTTTACTGATCTCAATACGTTGATTAAACGAAATACCTTTGTCGCCACGTACTGTTGAATCCACAACTGAAAAATCGCTATTATGCTCTAACCAGCTAATTTGGCCGTTTTTATAATACGCTTTACCTTTAGCCAATACGGCGGGCTTAAACAATTTTTTAATGAAGCGTTCAGAAAGAGGAAACTGGGTAGCCTGCTCATTTTTAATTTCTTCAAAAATAGCCATTAGATCAGTTTTAGATAAGTTAGCAGACATGTCACTCAAAGTATTAAATTTTAAAAACAATTTTTTTAGTATATGCCTTATATGCTCTGAGCTAAAGCAATATTAACGTTAAATAAACTGGTTGGAGCTGAGCGCTTAGTAAAAAATTGCTTTATAGCTAAATAATGCGCTAATTATTATTTATTTAAAATAAAACACACAGCTAACTCACAAGTTAAAAACAACTTACTAACACAAGGAGGGGGTTTACAGATCAGCTTTATACTAACAAAGCGCAAAACAGGTAGGATCTAAGATAAAAAGGTAATTTAGTTAGTAAAAAGCTGATCTAAAATAGGCAAGTAACTCTTTTATGCTTAAATTTTGCTATATGGGATCAGTTTTTTACTAACTTAAAGGGTGTACAGATCAATATTTAACTAAGCTAACACCCTTGTAGATCATTATTTTACTAACTAGTTAAATGCAGCTAATAGCTTAGTAAGTTGTTCTAAGCGCTTGTCTGTCATCACTTTATTGTTTATTTTTACTGAAACATCACCATTTTTTAAACTGCGCTGTACTGAAACAAAGTTACTCTCAAGCACAACTTCACGTTTAACGGCTATTTGTGGCTCGGTAGTTAAATACTTAGTAATGGCCATTGCACGCTTGTCATCGCTTGCTGCTGCGTTTATGTCTTCATAGTTAGCAATGTCAGCAACTAGCAAGTTAAAGGCTGCTTGGTCGCGCTCCTTTGCGCTAATCAGCTTTTTAGCCACTTCACGGCCAACATGATTAGCTGTAGGGTAAAGTGCAACAACATCTGCAGGGATTTGCTCGAATGCTTTTATTGCATCGGCAACCGCGGTATGCGATACGCCTTCAATAACTGCAATTTCACGGTAAGAGCCTTTTTTACCTTGCTCAATTAATTCATTTTTAGTGTTTTGATAAGCTTGTCCAAGTTCCCACAAGCTAGGTGCTATGTATTGATCAGACGAAACAGCTAAAATTTTTGCATCTTGATCTGTAAAGTCGCTAGAGCTCAACACTAAATAATCGGCATTACCCAAAATGCAGGCTTTACGGCGGCGTGATCCCGCGAGTACTAAGCTTGTATCGCCTTGATCCCAAAGAAGTGCCGGGTGTTGATTACGGCCATCTTCTTTTATTGCCGGTAGAATATCGGATACCGCCTTTTCATTTAACAGCGATTGTACTCGGCGGTTTTTGCCATATACCAGGGTTGTTGACTCAATGTCACTATGAGAAATCACTTTACAAACTAAAGTAATTTCTCTACTAGGATCGCTTGGGGCAGGCATACGAATTACATCGCCTGCGTTTGCTTGCTCTAATAAAGCATCAAGACTACTACTACCGACCGCTGTTGCAAAGGGGTCTAAGCGGGTGTCATTTTTACGTTTTTTAGCCATTTTTGTTTAACATCCTTACTTAGGGGTATTTAGTTTTGATTGTGTAGATTGCCAGTTAGAGCGGATCAGCATTTCAAGCTCATCAACTACATCTTTTATATTTTCTTGGGCACGCATTAACGATTCGCGACTAGCTAAACTATCTGACGCTTTTTGATCAAAAATAGTGTTAAAAGAAGACGAACTGGCTGTTATTGCTGAGCTATGGTTAATTGGGTAACTCATTACTTGGCGACCAAAAGCACTACGAACATCTTTAACAATGTCGCGTTGTGAATGGTTGCCTTTTACATAGTTAGTTACTAAAAACTGCATAAAGTCCCATCCTTCATGACCAAGGGCTGCAACTGTATGATAAATCTCGCCTAAACGTTTTAAATATTTATTATTAGCATCAAAGTCTACTGCTTCAGGGTGAACTGGTATTAGCATCGCTGTAGATGCCATTAATGCATTATAAAACATAAAGTTAAGGGTTGGAGCTGTGTCGATTAATAACACATCAAACTCGTCTTTTACTGGGTCTATTACTTTTTCAAGTAACTTATGATAATGACGGGTTTGTTCGTAATTTGAAGTGTCTTTGAGTAAAGTTGCTGTTTCGTGTTCAAAATAAAAATCATCCATACCAGATGGTAAAACACGAATATTTGGAATATGTGTAGGTAAAAATGAGCTTGATACAAATTCAGGCCACGTTTCACCTTCGTCTAATTCAATACAATCACGCATTAAATCGCCAACTGTGATTGGATCGGGCTCTGCTGATGGAAAAAAACTAGATGATGAACCTTGAGGATCTAAATCAATAATACCAATACGGTAGCGTTTTATATTTGTAGTTGCCAATGCTGCTGCAATATTAACCATACTGGTTGTTTTACCACAACCGCCTTTTAAGGAGTTAATTACAATAACTTGCAGTTTGTCATCACCAGTACGGTGATCTGGCTGAATATCCATAATATCGGCCATGGCAAAAATATTTACTAAAGTGTAAGCATAATGACCATTAGCACCACGTTTGATATTTAAATTATCAAAATCACCATTGTCGTGGCGTCGTTTTAAGGTACGATTGTTACAACCAAGCAGATCGGCAGCTGCTTTTTGCGTATAAGTTCTTAATTCTTTTTCTTCAGATTTAAGATGAGCGCGATAATGTTGTATACGTCCTTCTAGTGACTTTTCGGCAACTTCAGCAGTTGCTTTCAAAAGCCGGTAGGTACTTAGCGCATTATTATTGATAGACATACTTAATTCCTCAAAGTTAGGCTGTTAGTATAATGTCCATTCAATTTGCTGTAAACAACTATTTATAGTGACATGTGTTTTATAAACAAGACATCTAATAATATTTTTACATGCTTAATATTTCTTAGTATAAATAGAAAGGTTAAGTATGGTTAAGTATATAAGGTATTAAAGGTTAGAGGCTTAAATATAGGTGATAAACACATGATTTATATGAATAATAATAAAATAAGCAGATCAGCTTTATACTTGGTTAAGATCAGATCTTTATCTACTTGCAGATCAGTTTTTTACTAAGCTGAAAATTTAAACAATAGTTATACACAGGTTAATCATTAAGTTGCACACAAAAAAGCAGTGGTAGATCAGTTTTATACTAAGTAAATTATAAAGTTATACACTTACTCTGTAGTAAAAGACGGCTTTTAATTAGTATAGATCTGATCTGTAGTAGGTACAGATCAGATCTATGCTAACTCAATATACGCTTATCCACAGGGCTTTTAGTTTTTTAGTTAATTTGTCGTGTTAAATATTAAAAATTTAGCTTTGTAATGGACAAAAATCTCACTGAGTTAGTAAAAATGAGATTTGTAACCGCTTAGTTAGTAAAATAATGATCTGAAATTGAGTAAATTAGCCTCTACTTAGTATAATAGTGATCCGAAGGTTTTATTTTAGCTCAGATCACTTTTATACTAACTTAAACATTTAACTTTTTTGTCTTTATGTGTTGTTATTAGCTGTCGCAATAAAAATGGAAATAACAACAATGAGCCGAAAGGTCAACATCTCGGTAGATAACTTGCCCGATACACTAAGGGGCCAAATTCACGGGGTGGAAAGTGCAATTGATAATGAAAGCTTAGCACTGTTTACAGATAATAAAGATGTGCGGATTTCGATAGAAAATGCAGCTCATGGATTACGTGCTTATTCGAATACTTTTAACCATTATGATTTATGGGGACGCTTTGTCCGTTCGGGGCATAAAAAATTACCATTAGAAGAAGCACCTAAAAAAACAATAATTACACGCAAAATATCTGAAAAAATAGATGGTATTTTATACGACGGCGAATTAAAAATAACGCCGGCGGTTGTTAGTACACGCAAAGATGGTGAAGACGTAGAATATTTGGTTTGGCCGTCAGATAGAGAAGAAAAAGTAGAGCGTGCGCTGATCCGTTTAGCTTCTAAAGGCAAAATAGTAAAAATAAATTTTAAGTCCGGTATTCAATATGCTGTTGTTTTTTCGATGAACGAATTAGCACAAGAGCTGAAAACCGTTGGCCAGTCTATGCCATATCCACAAATTAAAGAATCACTTGAAGCATTACAAGGCTCAAAACTTTCGTTTAAATATTCGGCAACAGACACAAAAAATACAAACATTGATGATTCGTTTTACGAGTCGAACATGAACTTTTTATCGTCACTGCATTTTAGTGGAAAAAAAGGGCAAGGCGGTAATGTTAAATGTGTTGCGTGTTTAAATGCATTTGTACATAACATGATTGATAACCTTGAATACAAAGGATATTACTTTAACAGCGCCCAAGAATTAAAACGCGGATTGTCGCGTTGGATGATGCTGCGCTTATATCACCTTTGGCGTTATGCTGCTCCGGGAAAAACATACCATTTTAGATTATTGTCTATTATGGAAAAGTACGGCTCAATTTATTCAACGGATAATATTACCGAAAATAAACTAAAAGCGCTGCGTCGTGATATGACCACAACAATGAAAGATTTGATCGAAAAAGGGGCTATCTCTGAGTACAGTATTACCAATGTTAAAGACGATAAAACCGGTAATATTATTGACTACACTTACGAAATGCATCCATCAGATCAATTTTGTGATGAGATACTTACTCTGAATAAACACAATAAACGTATTGAAATACAAGGCGGTAAGCGTATTGTAGAAAATGCTGTGCTTATTGATGAAGACAAACTTGTTGAAATAGTAGATAAGTAATTTTTATTACAGAGTCAATAATAACAAAGGTCACCTAGCGTGACCTTTTTAACATAATCACTTTTCTACTTGTTCTAAATAAAGTCGATCTACTAAAAAATCATAGTCACGTTTTCGTGGATGACTTAATGGTTTTTCGTAATTTGGTAATACCCCAAGTTTTACGTCTGGTTCTGGGTTTATTAAAATAAAAGGTAGCGCCGCACTGACGTGATAACGGTTTTGCGCGGTATAACGCACATTTACCTGAGGGCTAACTCGAGTAGGGCGCCTAATTCTAAGTTTTTCTTTTTCACCTAAACTTGCTACCCGTAATTGCTCTTGTGCTACTAGCGCCTGCCATTTTTGCTGGTCGATCATTCTGGGGTTTCTATAACTAGCTGACTTTTGTAACATTTCGAGGGCCATTTTTTTGGTCAGTGTTTTAGTTGCATGTTTGTGCATCCAGGTAAATCGTACTGAAAAAGGCGATTCATGTTCACTATGAATTTTTCGATAAGCAGCCAAAGTAATTAAGTTGGGTACTGCATTATGCACCGCTTCAAAACGAGCATCGTTGTTATCAATAGCTAAAATACACTCTTTAAACGCTGCTTTTGCCTTATTTACTTGAGCAATTCGATTAATTAGTGCTTGTTTGTCAGCATTTTTTATAACTAATAGGCCAGGATGACGCTTTAAAACTCGGCTACTTAGCCCTTGTTTTTTATAAATGTCAGTAAAGGAATTTAATATAGCTTTATGTGCTAGTTCGCCTGATATTTTAGTAACTTTAATCGATTCGGCCACTTTATCTTCATCAACAGTGCTTATATCAGGAAGTTGATAATATTCGGCTTTTGTATATTCACATAGATTAAGCTCTTCTATTAGCCTTAATGTTAGTTCGCTCATTAAATCAAACTGACTTTTTATTTGTACTTTAGTTACCATGCAACCTCCAAAGAACACATCTTACTAAACTAATTATCGCACATAACCTTATCTTTGTTTAGCAAATAATTCTAGTTTACTCGGGGCTAAGTTTATCTAATAATCTAATTTAAGTATGATGTGTTCTTTGCAGCTTTGGTTAATTTTAAATCTCGTGCTTATGCATTTGAGTAGCTTAGCTCTTAATAATAATTCCCCAATACTCACATTTGTATACCGTTATAGGTTACAGCTAATAACGGCCTACTAGCTTCTGAGTGCAATTTAACTTTAGCCATGATTTGTAGTGAGGCTTTAAAATGAGGTTGATATAATTAACCGGCTCATACTTTGGGATACTTAAAATGTTTAGCTTGTGAGAACTGAATATACATTTATTAGTACCGGGCAGGGCAAACCATTTTGAGTTCCCTGTAGCTTAACTAATTAAGCAGCTAGCTAGTGCTGTTAATTAGTGCCGATCCAAACGTTCATACAAAGAGTAACTTAATATATTGCAGAGTATTCTATTATGCCTGGGTGAAATACAATACGTTGTCATGTCTATTTACACTACAGCATAAGATGCTGCAAAGCGTAAAACTTATACATATTAAAATAAGTTTTAACCTCAGTAATAACTGCCACTATTCACATTTTTATAAAAACTTAGTACTGAGACCAAATAAGTCTTTGTATTTTAACCTTAATCAGGGAGAGCTTTAGCCTAATAAACCCACTGTTTATAAACATCTAGTATATGTTGCGGTGGTAAATAAAACTCGCCTTAGCATGTATTTTTAAAAGTGCATAGTTATTGGTCAATTATTGTTTATATTAACTGTAAAGTTAAGAATACACATGGTGCAATTTAAGTATGATGTGTTCCCAGCTCGACCTGTTATAATAATTAACTCGGATTGAATGTAAGTCAACAACTCAAAAGTAACCATATAGAAGCTTAACTATATGTTTTAAATAGGTTATATGTTTTCTATTTGTCATTTTGTATTTGCGCTAAGGGCCCAACATATACGGCTAAATATATTAATTACCTAACCCATAACTAAATAATTAGTAAATAGTGAATTTAGTCCTTGAACAAACAGCCCTGCATACGTTAATTTCGTTGTATCAGGTAAATAGGAATGAGGAATGAATATGCAAACGTGGAACCCAAATAGCTGGAGAGAACTGCCAATATTACAGCAGCCAAACTACCCAGATCAAGAATCACTTAAATCAGTAGAAGCGCAATTAAAGAGTGCTCCGCCTTTAGTATTCGCTGAAGAGACCAGAAGTTTATTTAAGCAGCTGGAAGATGTATGCGAAGGGCGCGCTTTTTTATTACAAGGTGGTGATTGTGCTGAGTCGTTTAGTGACTTTAATGCCGCTAACATTCGCGATACTTTTAAAACAATTTTACAAATGGCCGTGGTATTAACTTACGGCGGTAAATGCCCAGTAGTTAAAATAGCACGTATGGCAGGGCAGTATGCTAAACCACGTTCAGCAGATTTAGAAACGATTGATGGCGTATCATTACCGTCATACCGTGGCGACATTGTTAACAATTTTGAGTTTACCGAACAAGCGCGTATCCCAGATCCACAACGCTTAATGACAGCGTATCATCACAGTGCCGCTACGTTAAACTTACTGCGTGCATTTGCACAAGGTGGCCTTGCTGACTTACACCAAGTAAACCGTTGGAATATGGGCTTTGTTGCGGCCAACCCACAAAAAGAAAAGTATCAACAGCTAGCTGATAAAATTCAAGATGCGCTTGAGTTTATGGAAGTGTGTGGTATTAATTCTACTATTGCACCAAGTTTAAAAGAAACCGATTTATACACCTCTCACGAGGCGCTATTACTAGGCTACGAAGAAGCACTAACTCGCCGTGACCATTTATCTGGCGATTGGTACGATTGTTCTGCGCACTTTGTGTGGATTGGCGAGCGTACGCGTCAGCTAGACCACGCGCATATTGAATTTTTTAAAGGAATTAAAAATCCAATCGGGGTTAAAGTTGGCCCAGGCATGGACCCAGATGATTTAATACGCTTAATTGATGCATTAAACCCAGATAACATTCCAGGTCGATTAACATTAATTACCCGTATGGGCGCAGATATACTCCCTGAAAAACTACCGGCACTGGTACGCAAAGTACAACAAGAAGGCCGTAAAGTAATTTGGAGTTCTGATCCAATGCACGGTAACACCGAAAAGGCGAGTTCAGGATACAAAACACGTAGCTTTGACAATATCATGCGTGAGATCAGCCAGTTTTTTGCAGTGCATAAAGCCGAGGGCAGCTATGCAGGCGGCGTGCATTTAGAAATGACAGGCCAACACGTTACTGAGTGTACTGGCGGTGCGTACGGACTGTCTGACGACGATTTAGCACAGCGCTATAAAACCCAGTGCGACCCACGTTTAAATGCCGATCAAGTATTAGAGTTAGGCTTTTTAGTTGCCGATTTATTAAAAGACGCACGTAAATAAATAAAATGACTACCCTAAATACAAACGCCGCTAATTAAGCGGCGTTTTTTATACTTTTTAGTTAAGTTAACCGCCAAGTAAGTTAGTACTTACGGCGCTCAAGATCGGTATCAGATATAATCTTCGCTGATATTTCTTCAACTGAGTGATGAGTAGAGTTTAAAAATGGAATTCTATTACGCTTATACAGCATTTCTACTTCGCGCACTTCAATACGACATTGACGAATAGAAGCGTATTTAGAATTAGCCATACGCCTGTCTCTAATGGCAGCAAGGCGCTCAGGATCAATAGTTAAGCCAAATAGTTTATGTTTAAAAGGTATTAAGCATTTAGGCAAGCCTTCAGTTTCAAGGTCGTCTTCGGTGATTGGGTAGTTAGCGGCTTTAATACCATATTGTAGTGCTAAATATAAACTCGTTGGGGTTTTACCACTGCGGCTCACACCAATTAAAATAATATCGGCCTCTCCATAGTTTTTAATATTACCGCCATCATCATTCATCAGCGCGTAGTTAACCGCATCAATTCTAAAATCATAGCTTTTTTCATGAATAGAGTGAGTTCGATGAATTTTTGGTACTGGCGCCACATTTAGTTCTTTTTCTATTTTTTCGCTATAGGTTGTCAAAAAGTCATAACACACTGCATTAGCAGAGCTAATAATTTCAGTTAAGTTGTAATTTACAAAGGTAAAAAATATTAAAGGCTTTTCACCGTCTCTTTTAGCCGTTGCATTAATTAACTCTTTAATTTGATGCGCTTTCTCTTCTGTTTCTACAAAGGGAATGGTTTTATGATTAAATTCAACAGGGAACAGTGACAAAGTAGCATGGCCAAAAACCTCAGAAGTAATTGCTGTGCCATCTGAAATATAAAAAGCAGTTCTCATAAATCCTCTTTTTTATTACTTTTAATTTTAAAATTAAGTTTCTCACGGTTTACGTGAGGACTGTTGCCAGTGTAGAATGGGTGTGACCTTTATAAAAGGTTTTCTTTCTTAACTCTCACAGTTATATCGATTGTATTAAGTAAATAGTCAATTATAGCGATAGGAAGCGCTTTATTAGCAACATAAAAATTAACAGGTAGTTGTTCTACATGAAAATTTTTAACTTGTTAATACAATGTCTAACTCGCTAAAATGATTAAATGTTAATTAGTTGGTATTTAGTACTACAATTTGTTTTTTTTGGAGAAAGATCCGTGCAAGAATACGTTCTCTGGTATCAAGAGCTTGGTATGCAAGATGTTCCTCGTGTTGGCGGTAAAAACGCTTCACTTGGCGAAATGATTTCAAACCTAGCAAACGCAGGTGTACAAGTGCCGGGTGGTTTTGCAACTACCGCTGATGCTTTTAATGAGTTTTTAGATCAATCAGGACTCACCGCAAAAATTCACGATATTCTAGATACACTTGATGTTGAAGATGTGAATACACTCGCTAAAGTCGGTGCCGATATCCGCCAATGGATAATCGATACACCATTCCAACCTAATCTAGATAAAGCCATTCGCGAAGCATACAGCCAACTCCACGGCGACACAGCAGCCGATGTTTCATTTGCAGTACGTTCATCAGCTACCGCTGAAGACATGCCAGACGCATCATTCGCAGGCCAGCAAGAAACCTTCCTAAACGTTGTTGGTATCGACTCAGTAATGGTCGCTATTAAACACGTATTTGCTTCATTATTTAACGACCGCGCTATCTCTTACCGTGTTCATCAAGGGTACGATCACCGTGGTGTTGCACTGTCTGCTGGTATACAACGCATGGTTCGTTCAGATAAGTCAGCATCTGGCGTTATGTTTAGTATTGATACCGAGTCTGGTTTTGAAGATGTTGTATTTATCACATCAAGCTACGGGCTAGGAGAAATGGTTGTACAGGGCGCAGTAAACCCTGATGAATTTTATGTTCATAAACCAACATTACTTAAAAACAAACCTTCAGTAGTACGTCGTAACATTGGCTCTAAAGCCATTCAAATGATTTACTCAGAAGACAAAGCACATGGTAAGCAAGTAGACATCGTTGATGTTGCCCCTGAGCTTTCAAATAAATTTTCGATTACAGATGAAGAAGTGCAAGAACTTGCCAAGCAAGCTGTAATCATCGAAAAACATTACGGTCGTCCAATGGACATCGAATGGGCAAAAGACGGTAACGACGGCAAACTATATATAGTTCAAGCTCGTCCAGAAACGGTTCGCTCAAACGAAGATGCCAACGTAATGGAACGTTTTCAATTAAATGGCACCAGCAAGGTTGTTGTTGAAGGCCGTGCAATTGGTCATAAAATTGGTAGCGGTGTTGTTCGTGTTCTTAACTCAATCAAAGAGATGGATCAGGTTCAAGTAGGCGACATTTTAGTTACCGACATGACTGACCCAGATTGGGAACCTATCATGAAACGTGCTGCAGCGATTGTTACAAATCGTGGTGGCCGTACTTGTCATGCTGCAATTATTGCACGTGAACTTGGTATTCCAGCCGTTGTTGGCTGTGGTAACGCAACTGATTTAATTACAGCTGGTCAAGAAGTTACCGTATCATGTGCCGAAGGTGATACAGGTTTCATCTACGAGGGTATTTTAGACTTTGAAGTACTTACTTCACGTGTTGACGAAATGCCTGAGTTACCAATGAAAGTAATGATGAACGTAGGTAATCCAGATCGTGCATTCGATTTTGCTCGTTTACCGCATTCAGGTGTTGGCCTAGCCCGTGTTGAATTTATTATCAACCGTATGATTGGCGTTCACCCTAAAGCACTACTTAATTTTGATGCACAAAGTGATGCGTTAAAAGCAGAGATTACCGACATGATGGCCGGTTATGAATCTCCGGTAGAGTTTTATATCTCTAAATTGGTTGAAGGTATTTCTACTCTGGCGTGTGCATTTGCACCAGAGCGTGTAATTGTTCGTATGTCTGATTTTAAATCAAACGAGTACGCAAACTTAGTTGGCGGCCAACAATACGAACCGGAAGAAGAAAACCCTATGATTGGTTTTCGTGGCGCCGCTCGTTATGTGTCAGAAGCTTTCCGTGACTGTTTTGCACTAGAGTGTGAAGCAATTAAACGCGTAAGAAACGGCATGGACATGACTAATATCGAAATCATGATCCCATTCGTACGTACCGTTGAAGAAGGTAAGCGTGTTATTGAACTACTTGAAGAGCATGGCCTTAAACGTGGCGATAATGGTCTAAAAGTAATTATGATGTGTGAACTGCCTTCAAATGCACTATTAGCTGAAGAGTTTTTAGAGCATTTTGATGGTTTTTCTATCGGTTCAAACGACTTAACTCAGCTAACGCTTGGCTTAGACCGTGACTCAGGTTTAATCGCACATTTATTTGATGAACGCGACCCTGCAATCAAAAAGCTACTTTCTATGGCAATTAAAACAGCTAAAGAAAAAGGCAAGTATGTAGGTATTTGTGGTCAAGGTCCTTCTGATCATGAAGATTTTGCAGCATGGTTAGTAGAGCAGGGCATCGACTCTGTTTCATTAAACCCAGATACAGTACTAGAAACATGGTTATACTTAGCTGAAAAACTAGCTAAATAATTACTTTGTTTAATAAAAATGCCAGCTTTTGCTGGCATTTTTGTTTGTGTAATTTAATACAAAGTTTTAACGAGCTAATTTTTTATCTAAATATCGGCACGATTTAGTTAACGCTTTTTGACAAAGTCTCAAATAATGCCTTGCTTTTGGGTAGTCAAAAGAAAAACACAATAACCCCGCCATAAAAAATATTAACGATGGTCCAGGTACAATCGCAAAAAATAAACCCAGTAACATGCACAATACACCGGCTAAAAGTAATAGTATTTTTTTCATAGTTAAAGCCCCCTAGTAACTGTTAACTTGAGTATAATTGCAGTGCGAATAAAATCGATTAAAAGAGTGTTACAAACTGTAAAATCTTCAATTTCTATTACCCCGCAGCATGATATAATTAATCAAATGCCTTAAAATATCGCCGTCATGATAGCAACTATTACACAGCAAGATGCCGCGACAGAAGTTGTCGCAAATTACTTAAGTACCATTAAAAATCAAGGATTTACTGGAGACACTGACGCAAGTTATGCAACCCGCATAACAGCTTCAACCGATAACAGTATTTACCAAGAGCTACCGCAAGGTGTTATCTTTCCTAAAACCGAAAAAGATATTCAACTTGCGTTGCAAACAGCATCTCGCGCCCCCTTTTTATCGTTAACATTTGGTCCGCGCGGCGGCGGCACTGGGACTAACGGGCAATCATTAACCCCTGGTATTATTGTCGATTTATCACGATACATGCGTGAAATACTCGAAATAAACACGCAAGAAGGCTGGGTGCGTGTACAAACTGGGGTAATAAAAGATCAGCTTAATGACTTTTTAAAACCTTATGGGTTTTTCTTTTCACCCGACTTATCTACCAGTAATAGAGCAACCATTGGCGGTATGATCAGCACTGATGCTTCGGGTCAAGGCTCGCTAGTTTACGGTAAAACGAGTGACCATGTTTTAGGGCTAACAACTTATTTGGTCGATGGCACACCTATGTGTACTGCAGCTATTGATACAGAGAAAGCAAAGGTAATCGCAGAGCAAGACACATTAGTTGGTCATTTATACAAAACCGTTTTAGATATTGCACTAAATGAGCGCGAAGCGGTATTAGCTAAATTCCCTAGATTAAACCGCTTTTTAACCGGATATGACCTAGAGCATGTGTTAAGTGATGACTTACAAACTTTTGATATGAGCCGTTTAATTACCGGCTCTGAAGGATCATTAGGTATAGTTACCGAGGCTAAATTAAAGCTAACCCCCATTGCTGAATTTAAAACTTTAATTAATATTAAGTATGATAGTTTTGATTCTGCACTACGTCATTCACCATTTTTGGTAGCTGCGAGAGCAACCTCAGTTGAAACTGTCGATAGCAAAGTTTTAAACTTAGCACGCCAAGATATTATTTGGCATTCAGTATCGGACTTAATAACCGATATTCCTAATAAAGATATGCAAGGGCTCAACATGGTTGAGTTTAATGCTGTATCACCAGAGGATATAAAAGACAAAGTAGACACTTTGTGCAAACTATTAGATCAGTGCGTGGCACAGCAAACTAATGGTGTTATTGGTTATCAGCTAACCAGTAATAAAAGTGATATTTTAAAAATTTATGCCATGCGTAAAAAGTCAGTCGGGCTTTTAGGTAATGTAAAAGGCAGCCAAAAACCACTCGCCTTTGCAGAAGACACCGCGGTACCACCAGAAAACTTAGCTGATTATATAGTAGAGTTTAGAGCATTACTCGACAGCCATAATTTACAATATGGAATGTTTGGCCATGTTGACGCTGGAGTTTTACATGTTAGGCCCGCGCTCGATATGTGTGACCCAGAACAAGAAAAACTGTTGCGTGTTATTTCAGATGAAGTGGTAAAACTCACCGCTAAATACGGTGGTTTAATGTGGGGCGAACACGGTAAAGGGTATCGTAGCGAATATGGCCCAGCGTTTTTTGGCGAACATTTATTTACTCAGTTACGTAAAATAAAAACTGCATTTGATCCAAACAACCGAATAAACCCAGGTAAAATATGCACACCTATCGATAGTGAAGACTCACTAGTTAGTGTTGATGGACAAAAACGTTCATGGTTCGATAAACAAATATCTATTGATGTAAAAACAAGTTTTAATAATGCCATGACCTGTAACGGTAATGGTATATGCTTTAACTACGATGAAAACTCACCTATGTGTCCGTCGTATAAAGTAACCGGCGATCGCCGACATTCACCTAAAGGTCGCGCAAGTTTAATGCGCGAATGGTTACGCCTACAAGAAGCAAAAGATATAGATTTACTTGAGGTCGAAAAGCAACTAAATAAAGGCGAAGTAATTACCTGGTGGGAGCGTTTTGTTCACAGCCGTGAAAAAAACAAAGGCATTTACGACTTTTCTCACGAGGTTAAGGCTTCGATGGACGAATGTTTAGCCTGTAAAGCATGTACTACTGCTTGCCCAATTAAAGTAGATGTACCTACTTTTCGTTCGCGTTTTTTAAATTATTATCATAGTTACTACGCACGTCCTCTTAAAGATTACCTAGTTGGCAATATAGAAGTTAGTACGCCATTAATGGCTAAATTTGCACGTATTATTAATCCTATAGTAAGTACAAACCTAGTTAGTAACATTATTAAAAAAACCGTGGGTTATGTAAATACACCACAATTAAGTATTCCCGCACTAACTAGTCGAGTAAACAAAGCTCATACTTTTAATTTTGAATTACTAAATAAATTAAGTGCTGAGCAACAAAACGAATATGTATTAATAGTACAAGACCCATTCACTAGTTTTTATGAAGCAGAATTAGTAGAGAGTTTTATTACGCTTATTACTCAGCTCGGCAAAAAGCCAATGTTATTACCTTTTAAACCCAATGGAAAACCACAACATGTAAAAGGGTTTTTGCATGAGTTTAAAGTAACAGCAAAAAACGCTGCGGAGTTTTTAAATAAACTTAACGATATTAATGCGCCACTGGTTGGTTTAGATGCTTCATTAGTTATGTGTTACCGCGATGAGTACAATACAATTTTAGAAAATAATCGTGGTGATTTCCATGTGCAACTTGCTCACGAGTGGTTACAAACTCAGTCGTTTACGCAATTAAAAGCAAAACAAAATACTAATACTAATACTGAATTTACTTTATTAAGCCACTGTACCGAAACTACCGCCTTACCAAAAGCTGCGAGTGTTTGGCAAAATATTTTTAGCGATATTGGCTTAACATTAAAAACAACCAGTACTGGTTGTTGCGGCATGGCGGGTACTTATGGTCATGAAGCACAAAACCAAAACAACTCGCGCGCACTATACGAAATGAGTTGGAAACCTATTGTAGATAAAAATAAACCCGAGCAACTGTTATCAACAGGATTTTCTTGTCGTAGCCAAGTTAAACGATATGAAAAATTTAAACCTAAACATCCAATTGAGTTACTTGCACACCTACTTAGCAATTAAACTTTATTAGGCTGATTAAAAAATGCGTAACTCTATAAATAAAATTACGCATTTTTACTTTTTACTTTTTAGCAAAACTATCTGCAATTGGCTTAGTAGTTATACCATGAATAAATACACTAAATAAAATAGTGGTCATAGCAATAGTTGCAATCTGATATTTATTTTCTATTTGAGTATCAATTACCATTAACGTAAATACTATCGATGCGAGTCCTCTTGGTCCAAACCAAGCAAAAGTAAATCGCTCTTTTATATTCAGTGCAGTAAATTGCAGTGACAACATAACCGGAATTATTCTGATCAAAGTTGCACTAAGTAAAGCATAAATGATTATTTCAAAACTGAGTTTTGGTAAAACCAAATAGGCACTTACAAAACCAAATAAACACCAAATTAATAATGCAGCAAAATCGGCTATGTGCTCTGAGTCTTCAACAATTTCACAACGTATCGATTCTGGAGAAAACCGGTCAAACAATAAACCTGCTACAAACACGGCAATAAAACCACTACTATGAAAATACTGTGTAATAGAAAATATCGCCATTGCAAAACCTACCAGCAAAAAAGGACTGGTTTTTTGTGCAAAATAATGGCGTTGCATAGCAAAGTTTAAAGTAGGAATAAATATCGCAACACTCGCAATTGCAATTAATAGCGCTATACCAAGTTCCCGAGTAAAAATAATCATAGTTTGTGAAGCTGTGATCCCAAGCTCGGGGTTATTAGCTAATAACAAAAAAATTAAAAATACAGGTACACATAAACCATCATTTAAACCACTTTCAGTATTTATTCCTTCGCGGATATTTTCGGGCACTTGTGTACTTTCTAATAGTCCTTTACTGAGTGCTGCATCGGTTGGTGTTAAAATAATTGCTAATAATGCAGCTTGAATAAGTGTTAACTCTGCAAATAAAAATAATGCAGTACCAATACCTAACAACAAGGTAAGGGGTAGGGCAACAAATAATAATAAACTTGGGTACTGATAACTATGTTTTAAAACGCTTAGTTTTGTTTTTGTAGCGTCGGTAAATAAAAACAAACTTAAAGTTAATTCAATTAAAGGTAATATATAAGCTCCACCATTTTTTAATTGTTCAACTTCCTCAGGTATAAACCAGGCAAGTGCTATTCCTCCAATCACAAAAAACATTGGGCCAGTGATTTCGGTTCTTTCTAATTGCCTGATTGTTAATGAATAAATTAAAAACAAACTGCCAATAAAAGTAATAACTAAATATTCCATTATATTTTCCTTTTTAAACCAGATTTTGCACGTTCTTTTATATTTGTTTGAATATAAATTTGGTCTGTAGTTGCTATTTTTGCGTGTCCTAAATCTTCAGATAAATGTTTGAGTGGTCGTGTTTGCGCATCGTGTGTTGCACCTGTATGTCTAAGCCAATGTGCGGTTGCTGCTTCAAGTTGTTCAGAGTCATCTTTAAAACCATCATCAAGTAAAGATTGCTGAGCTAAATCAAAACTTTGTTGTACCAAACGTCGTATTTGCCTAACTGTCATGCCACCTTGGCCACGGATTTTATGCACCAAAGGTTCAGATTCATCAACGCGTGGTAGGGCAGGTAAACCACGATAAAGTCGGTAGCGTTTTAAATATTCAACAAAATCATCGCTTAGAGTTACATCTCGTAATTTATTACCTTTACCCATAATACGCAAAAACCAAAAACCATCATTGTCTTGCCAAAAATGCGACATAACGGGCGACCATTGTGGCCGCTCTGACAATTCGGAGATCCGTAAATATAATCCTTTTAAACATGCCAGAGTAAATAAATTTCTTTCTAGATCAGGTTGTTGCTCACATAAGTCGCGCGTTACCCCAAACACATATTCCCATTGTATATCGCTTAGCGTATCGGGGATCTGTATTTGCGATTGAACCACCAAATAGGGGCTATTCTTTTTTACTACCGGCACAAAATTGGCAAAGGTTTTTTCTTCTAGAATAGCAAACTTATAAAATACGTTAAGTGCAGTAAACATTGCCGATAATGTTTGTTGGCTAGCAATTGATTCTTTTTGGATGAAAGGGCGCCAATTTGTATTTAAACGACGAATACCTTGCTCGTCTTTATAACGCCATTGTACTGATGTTGTAGCCCAAGCTTTATCTGGTTCAACAACAAAATCTACATAACCTTCAATATCTTCGCGCTTTAAATCAAATACTGATTTTTCAGCCACTAACCATGCCCATAAATAAAAACGTTCAAGCTCACTTCTAAACCGACTATAGGTTGCTTCCGATTTGCGACCATAAACATATAAAAACTGGTATAAGAAGGTAAGATCTTGTTTTGATTCAGTTACAGTCAAGCCAACTTGCTGTATAAAGGTAGCCAGTTCTGGATATTCTGAATTTAAAGTATTATCTTCAAGATGAGCAATTTGATATCTCAATTGTTTTAACGTATCAACCAAAGCAACTAGCATAGTAATAAAATATTCAATAAAATAATAGACTTATAGATTAACCATAAAGTCCGATACTGTCTAGTATTGGACATAAATAGATTCTATTATTTTGTAATTATATACTTGCTAGTTATAAATGTTATTTAAGGAAAATTCATGAAAAGATTTATTTTGCTAAGTATGGTCGTATTTACACTCGCGCTCACAGGTTGTGCAACAACAGGCAGCGCCTCACCAAGCGAAAAACGTGCATTAGTGCATAGCATGGAATCAAATACATTAAGTAAACTTTACACGATAAAACCAGATGTTAAAAAGCAAATTGCTAACTCTGCAGGTTATGCTGTTTTTGATAATGCCAACGTCAATGTTGTTTTAGCTAGTTTTGGTGGTGGTTATGGTGTTATTAAAAATAACCTAACGGGTAAATCTACATACATGAATATGGGCGAAGCCGGTTTAGGCCTAGGTTTAGGTGTTAAAGACTTTAACGTTGTTATGGTTTTTCATAACCAAGCGGCACTAAACAGATTTATTGAACACGGTTGGGCATTTGGCGGAAACGCAGATGCAGCAGCTAAATATAAAGAAAAAGGCGGTGCATTAGTTGCCGAAGCTATAGCAGACCAAGTTACTGTGTATTCTTTGACCGAAAGCGGCCTTGCACTACAAGCAGTATTAAAAGGTACTAAGTTTTGGGTCGACTCCGAGCTTAATTAACCCCTAAATTACTCTCCTAAAAGCGAGCTGATTTGAATAATCACCCTCGCTTTCTTTTAAATAAAGCAATTTAACATAACGTAATTTATGGGCTGTGTTAATTATAACCGTAACCAAATAAGTTTTCAGAGTCTGTCCTTGGTATTATTCATTCATATAGCGTATTGAATGAATAATATTAAAACTTATCTCCCGTTCTTTATAATTATAAAATGTCACTCTAAGTTTAAAATATTTCTACATTTATTATAAATTATACATTCTAAATTATCAGATGAGCTTACTAACTCATCTCTAAGTGATTTTATATTTTCTACTTTCTTTTTGTCTAGCTTAGACTCTACTGTATCAGGTAGAAACTCTGATATTTTTATTGTTATATCATTAATTTCTTCAACTTTTTTAAATTCTTCCTTTGTTAAGTAAATCATAGCCAATGTTTTTATTTTAGTATAATCATGTATTCCTTTTATTGTATCTATTTTTTCAAAAGCATTACTAGTATCAATTTTACCTTCATATAAGAAAATAAGCGTGGTCGCTTCTATAAGTTGGTCATTAACATACTTACTTAAAGAAGTGATAATTTCTTCCTGTTTATCTAATACTTTGTTTAAAGCTTCTTTATCATATTTAGTTTCGTTATTATTTTTATTTATTTTAAAGTTTATGATCCCTGTTATCAATACAGCTAATATCGCAACACCTCCTGTGATAGCTGAGTTTAATAGAGGAAGAAATTCTTTACTAATTAGAGTTTCGATTTTAAATTACCTTTTAAATTACCTTTTAATTTATATATATTTTATTATTTGCCATTTTATCAAGCGCCTCTGCTAATCTTTCTGTTTCACTAAATACTGTATTCCAATATTTAATGCGTGTGTCGGCATCTAGATCTGTAAAATCATTTCTATCTGGAATTTTTCCGTAAGGTAAGCCTGCTATAAATTCTTTTGATGGCGTGATCATTACCACGTTATCGTAATTAAGTGGCGATACTTTACGTTTTAAATTTTTATCAAACCACCCTGCTTTTGGCTCTGAATTAAAGTGCGGATATAAAATGAGTCCTGGGTTGTTAATTTTTAAATCAAAGTGGTAATCAATAATTCCGCCATCGCGATACATGCCAACGGGTGTTCCTGCAATATTTTTAATTCCTTGCATAACTAACGGTATTGAACCCGATGCAAGTAAGGCATCTTTTAAATTATTTTGGGTAAGCGCTATTTTTTGTGTTTTAAAATTATAGCTGTCGGTAATTGATAAGTCGCTTGTTGCTGGGCCAAATATAAAACGCTGATATTGTGAACCTAAGTATTTTCGGTTTACCCGATTAAGCATATAACTTTTTGATAACCCCATAAGCTGTAATAATTTATTTTCACTGCCTATAAATCCATTCGATTTTGCCACTATAAAATGTGCTTTAAATACGGGGTTATTTATAATTTCGGCCACGCCGTTATTGCCAAAAACATCTTCAAGCAGTGCGCGGGCTTTAGTGGTAATTTCAGCTGGTGTTGGTTTATTACTAGAGTATCTGGTTTGCGAATACGATATGGCTAAACGTTCAATGGCTGCCACCGGATCATTTTGCGCAAAACACGCGGCACGAAATGCACCGGCCGAGGAGCCAATTAAATTAAGTGGTTGGCTATGGTTTTTAAAAAACTCACCAAATATATACTTGTCTAAGCCAAACAAGGTAAACCATTTTGGCCCGCCGCTGGCACCTAAAAATGAGCTGAATAATTCGGGTTTAAACCCCTGTTCGTTTATTATTTTTGCAGCAGTTTTACCTGCGTAAATGTTGATCATCTAAAAATTTAGCCTATAAAATCTGTGTTTAATTGCGCTGCTTATTTCTATTTAATGGTATATATTTGTTAATTACCTTGTATATAACCAGGCTGAAAATAGAATAGTTATGCAAAAATAAAAACGATTTTATGCTGCCATAAAACCGTTTATTAATGCTAAAAGTGACTTAAAATACGTTAACTAGTCCCAAATGCCGGTTTCGCATTTACCCTGTACTTTTACATCATTTACTTTAAATTCGGGCTCTAAGCCTTTTTCGCGTTGCGTATGATAATCGCGAGTAACCGCTAATATTGTTGGGGTTAGCAATATAATAGCGATAACGTTAACCACTGTCATTAAACCTAAAGCAATATCGGCTAAATCCCATACTTGCTTTAATGTGGCCGACGCGCCCCACAACATCATTGATAAATAAAGCAAAGTATAAATACCACGACCCATTTTGTTATCGAGTTTAAATAAGTGCAAGTTACTTTCTGCGTAAGCATAGTTGGCTACTACAGACGTAAAGGCAAACAAGGTAATAGCGGCTGCTACAAAGTACACACCCCCTTGCGCTAAATGAGCGGTCATGGCGCTTTGCGTTAAACGTATACCTTCCATTTCGCCGCTTATGTCTATATCGGCAAGTAAAATAATAACCGCAGTACAACTACACAATACTATGGTGTCGAAAAACACCCCTAACATTTGAATGTAGCCCTGTGTTACCGGATGATTAGGCAGTGGGCTTGCACTGGCTGAAGCATGTGGCACACTGCCCGCGCCCGCTTCGTTTGAATAAAGGCCACGTTGAATACCATTTTTTATTGCTGCGCCCATCGCGCCTGCACCTGCTTCTTGCAGCCCAAATGCTGATAAAAATATATCTTTAAGCATAGCAGGCACTTGGGTGAAGTTTATTAAGGTAATAATAACTGCAACAAGCACAAACACTATGCCCATTACCGGTACTACGCGCTCAGCAAAGCGAGCGATTGCTTTAAAACCACCCACAATAATAGAGCCGGCTAACACAGTGATCACTAATCCAGAGTAAAAGGTTGGAATTTCGAAGGCAAAATTAAGTGCATCGGTAATGGTGTTGGTTTGCATGGCGCTAAAGGTAAAGCCGTAACCTAAAAATAAGCACAGTGCAAAAGTAATAGCGAAGGCTCGATTGCCTAATCCTTGTTGAATATAATACGCAGGGCCGCCTCTAAACTCGCCTTGGCTGTCGCGCACTTTATATACTTGACCTAATACACTTTCGGCAAAGCCTGTGGCCATGCCTAATATGGCAATAACCCACATCCAAAAAATGGCACCACTACCACCTAATGATATAGCAACGGCAACACCTGCTAAGTTACCCGTGCCTACCCGCGCACATAAACCAGTACACAGCGCTTGAAATGATGATATGTCGCCTTTTTTACATTTGCTGCTGCCTTTTAGTAAACTAAACATATGTTTAAATTTAAGTATTTGAATGGCTTTTAAACGCACCGAAAACCAAATACCAGCAAACAATAAAATGTAAATGAGGACTTGGCCCTCTCCCCATAAAATACCATTTACACTTTTTACTACGGTATCGAACATTGCTAATTCCTTGTTATATTTCTTATTTAAATAGGCACTGCAAGCGACACAAATATACGTTATAAAATAATAAAGGCAGTAACACTGCCTTATACTATTAAATTTTATACATTTACTTTGTTGGTAAATGAATGCCAGCGATCATACACCTTACTGAGCCACCAGCAGATTCAATGGTAGGAATAGGTAAAGGCACCAATTTGGCACTTTTTTCTATTACCTTAATTTGCGCTGCAGTAAGTGCTTTAAAAGCCGTTGCTGATAACGCTAAAATCCGTCCGCTTTTACCCTGTAACTCAATGGCATTGCCGCAAAAGTGATTAATTTGATCGCCCGATAACTCAATGACTTGATGATAGCTTTGCAATAAATGGCTTACTAGCTGCCTGCGCTGTTCGTTTGGCACCATGTCTAAGCCAATCATGGCAAACTCTGTAGCAACACACATTAATACATTGGTATGGTAAACCGCTGTGCCTTGCATATCGTAGGCATTAAAAACCACCGGGGTTAGCTTTAATTGCTCGCATACTGTGTTAACAACTGACTGTGTCGTTCGCTTTGATTCAACCGCATAAGCAAACTTATATTGATGATCAATAACCAGTGAACCAGTGCCTTCCAAGAATGAATTTTCTTTCGCTAAAAATGAATAATCAGTCACTGAAGACACTTTATATTGATCCGTTAAAAAATCAATAATATCTTTGCGATATTCTGCTCTTCTGCTTTTTGCGTACATTGGATAGGTTAGTATTTCGCCATTTTGGTGAGTAGTAAACCAATTATTAGGAAATACCGAGTCGGGCGTATCTTTATGCTGGTCTTCAAAAAGGTGAACGAGGATCCCTTCTTGCTTTAACACTTCTACTGCATTGGTTACTTCGTTATACGCATGTAAGCTTTGATCTGTTGTTAAACAACTTCGCTGAAATGTGTTATCACGCATAGTTTGCGGGTTAGAGGTAAAATGATGTGGGCGAACCATCACAATACTATTAGGGGCTTGGTTTACCATACTTATGCCACACTCTCTTGCTGCGTATGCTCAGTGGTTAAAACCGAAAACAAATTACGCGGATCGGCTTGCTGGGTAATTAAATCAAGCAAACTGTACTGCCCCGTTGCAATGAGCTGATCGCGAATAAACGCTAATGCCGTAAAGTCTTCGCTGGCAAAGCCCACGCCATCAAAAATAGTTAGTTGTTGCTGGCTTTCACGCCCGCAAGCTTGCCCATTAATAACTTGATGAAATTCGGTTACAGCAAAATCTGCACTCATTTGTTGAATTTCACCTTCAATGCGTGTTTGTGGCTCGTACTCTACAAATACAGCGGCGCGTTCCAACAGCTTTGCATCTAACTCTGTTTTACCTGGGCAGTCGCCACCAATGGCATTTATATGCACGCCTTGTGGGATCATCTCGCTGGTTAAAATTGTGGCATTGGTTTTATCCGCAGTGCAGGTTGTTATTATGTGCGCGCCTTTTACAGCCTCTGCAGCACTGTTACAAATAGTGACGTTTAAGCCATAGGCAGTGAGGTTATTAAAGGCTTTTTGCGACACACTTGGGTCTATATCGTATAAACGAATATGAGTAATACCCAGTACACTTTTAAATGCCAACGCCTGAAACTCAGACTGCGCACCGTTACCAATTAGCGTTAGTGTGGTTGCATTTTCAGGGGCTAAATATTTGGCGACTAATGCTGAAGTGGCTGCAGTTCTTAGTGCGGTAAGTAGGCACATTTCGCTGATCATAACCGGATAACCGCTATCTACATCGGCTAAAATACCAAATGCAGCAACGGTTTGCAGCTCTCTAAAGGTATTTTTAGGATGCCCATTTACATACTTACAGCTAAATAGTTCGCCATCGCTCACTGGCATAAGCTCTATTACGCCCTCTGGTGAATGCGCTGCATAACGCGGGGATTTATCAAACTGCTGCCAACGAGCAAAGTCTGTTTCTAGTCGCTTTGTTAGCTGTTGTAAAACATTTTCTATGCCGAGTTTATTTATAAGCTGTGCCATTGTTTGTACGCTAACAAAAGGAACGCCTTGTTTTGGCTGTGCTATAAAATGCGTCATTAAAACCTCTATAAGTAAGTGTGTGCAATTATTTATAGGCAGTTTATCGCTCTGGTGCGCCAGTTAAAATGGCAATTAGTTATACAAATAGCATTGTTTTTTATCATTTTGCTAGGCAGTAATGATTAAATTTAGTATTTTGATCAAAATTTACCTATGGCGTACCCTATGACTCCCTATATTTACGACGTCCTCGACAAAGCATTAATAGCCGAACTTAGAAAAGACGGCCGCGCTTCTATTTCAACCTTAGCCACTACATTAAACGTGTCGCGGGGCACAGTACAAAATAGGTTAGATAGATTACTGTCATCTGGGGCAATTTTAGGTTTTACCGTGCGTGTACATCAGCATATTGAAACTGAAGCAGTTAGAGCAATTATGATGGTAGAAGTGGTAGGTAAGTCAACCTCGCAAGTTATAAAAACGATGCGCGGCATTCCTGAGCTAACTAAATTGCACACTACTAATGGTGCGTGGGATTTAGTAGCCGAAATTCAAGCGGCTAACTTAAGTGAGTTTGATGGGGTGCTTAGGCAAGTAAGAGAGATAAACGGTATTTTAAATAGCGAAACCAGTATTTTGCTTTCGTCTACTTAAAATTAATGCTGGCGTGCACTATATACGCCAGCAAAGGAGTTATTTATTATCTCAATGCAATTGAGTAAATAAGCCCCTTAGTTATAGTTATATTTAGTTATAACAGTACTGCAATGCTTGATGATTATGGCTATGCTCCCAAATTTGCGGATTTTGCTCAGCTAAATATGCGCGCCCTGCCTGTAAACCAAGTTTGTGATCAAAGCGTAAATCGCTATCTGAACTGCCAAGTAATTTGCTATGCAGTTTTTCGGTTGCAAAAATTTGTATAATTTCAACATCTTCCGGTGGGTTTGCAATAAACTCCAACTCTTCTTGGTATGCTTGTTCGTGCTGTAGTAAATAATCTATGGTTTTAGGACAATAGCCTGATGCGCACACAAATGATCTTAGTTTGTTTACCCATGCCGATTGTACTTGAAAGTTAATATCAACCGTGCGGATCACCACTATTTTACGTGCGCCTCGGTTATAGGCTTCACGTACAGGTAAAGGTGCTGCAAGGCCGCCATCTAAATAAAAGTCGGCCACTGCTGGCTCTACTTGCTCTAAGGCAAGCTCGGCTTCGTTAGCTGCTAAAGTGTTCATCCAAGGTGTTAGTTTTACACCTTGCTTATACAAAAATGGTAACGCACTTGATGCTTTTAATAGCTCACGCCATTGCTTGCTCTCGCCTGTAGGCGCTAAAAAGTACGGTTTACGGTCTCGTGAGTTAGTTGCTGTAATAAGCAGTTCACGATCCCCTAAGTTATTTTTGGCTGTTTTAAAATCTAAACTCCGATTCACCTCAGTGGTTTTATCAAAGTACCAGTCTAAGTCCATTATGTGCTTACCAATTAAACCACGGCCTAATTGAAAAAAGTTTTTATTACGCGACAGCCCTCTGATCAAACGCTTTGCATAGCCTTTTTGCCTTGCTAAAAAACTAGTTAAGTTTTGCGAGCCCGCAGAAGTACCAATAAATAAATCAAATGGGTCGTAGTCTTGCTCTAACCACGCATCGAGTACACCGGCTGTAAATATACCTCGCTGTCCGCCACCTTCAGCAATCAGCGCAATTTTTGGCTGCGCAGCTTTGTTAACTGAATTAGGGATTACATTATTTAGCGAGTTCACGGTGCACCTTCCTGTAAAAAGTAGCGTTATAGGGTTATAACGTTTTGTGGTTTTAATTATAGTGGGTAATTAATCACTATAAAATTTGATTAAATCTATTAGTTTAATCGCTTAAAGCGAATGCGGTAGGGTAATTTATTTGCTGTTATTTGGGAGTGGCTTAGATGAGTTCCCAAAATACAGATTGATGTTGCCTATAAGCAAAACTAGTTTAGATTTCGCTTATAATATAGCAGGCGCAAGGTGTACGCCTGCTTAACTAAATGAAACTTAACGTTTTAATTCCATTAAAATTTCGATAGCTCTATGGCGTTTTTCGCTGTCGTATAAATCGTTGGTAAATATAAATTCATCAACGCCCAGCTCTTTTACTATCATTTCTAACTTGTGTCTTATACTTACATGCCCACCTATTACACTTAAACTTAAAAAGTTTTCCACTTGTACGCGTTCTTGCTCACTCCATAGGCCATCCATAGAGTCAACAGGTGGTTGCAGCCATAATTCGCTGCCACGCATTAACGCAAGTACCCGTTGTTGCGAAGTGGTCGATAGGTATTGTGCTTCTTCGTCGGTATCGGCAGCCACCAGCGGTAATGCCAGCATTATGTATGGCTTATCAAGCACCTTTGAAGGTTTAAATTCGCGCTTATACAGCTCTATGGCATCGTACAAAAAGCGCGGAGCAAAGTGCCCTGCAAACACATACGGTAACCCTTTTTGCGCTGCCAGTTGCGCGCTAAACAAGCTTGAGCCTAATAACCAAATAGGTATATTGGTGTCCTCACCGGGTATAGCGCGTATTGGGTGAGTGCCATTATACGGCCCTAATAAGGTTTGCAGTTCGGTTACTTCTTGAGGGAAGCGCTCTGCTCGGCTCATGTCTGAGTTTAAAGCTCTACTCGTAATAGGATCGCTTCCTGGTGCACGGCCAAGCCCTAAATCAATACGCCCTGGGTATAAGCTCTCTAATGTACCAAATTGTTCGGCTACAACTAATGGCGAGTGATTTGGCAGCATAATCCCCCCCGAACCTACACGTATACGATCGGTTTTACTGGCTATATGGCCCACTAAAATAGAGGTAGCTGCACATATAATGCCTGGCATATTATGGTGCTCTGCTAACCAAAAGCGATTAAAACCTAGCTCGTCGGCTCTTTGAGCGTATTTAGTACTTTTATGTAGCGTTTCGGATACCGTTGCCCCTTTGGGCATCGGGGCAAGCTCTAATAACGAAAAAGGAATATTATATAACAAAATAGCAGCTCCTATAAATGGCATGCTTATGGTGTGCTATAACCACAAGCATAAAAACTAGAGATGGGTGTGCGTTACCTGTAATTCAAGATACAAAAAATGCTAAACACTAAATAACCTGAACATATTTAAGCGGGTTGTGCCGCTTGTTGGCGTTGCTGTTTATAGCTCTCTGAATTTAACCCTTTTTTCCAATAACCCGATGCCACAATATGCGCACGTGGTATGGCGTATAGCTCATTAAGTTTAGTTTTTACTTTGCGCACTAAGCCTGCCTCTAGCGCCATAAAAACAATTGGAGGTTGTGCGCCTACTTTTAAATTGTTTAATGCCGTTAGCATGCTTTCATCTGGGCTATTGGTAACTAGCCAATTTACAGTGCGCGGCGTATCTAAACTAATAATGTCTTGCTTGCTAGGAGCATGAATAAACATATCAATTTTCGCGCTATGCGGTAACTGCTGAGCATAACCTTTCACTGCATTAACTGAGGTTAAGTCGCCAAGGAGTACGTAGTGCGAATGGCTAAAATTATCGAGCTTTTTAGGGCCCGGGCCAGCTATGGCTAAGCTGTCTCCCACTTTTGCTGTTTGCGCCCAATTTGTAGCAGGACCTTGGTGCATATTAATTACAAAGTCGAGCGTGAGCGCCCCCGTTTGCTCATTAACATGGTTAATTGTATAGGAGCGCATAAGCGCCGTTTTTATGTTTAAATCGAGTTCACCATTATGGGGCAGTAACACTTTTACATAGTGGCCTATGTAACTTGGCGTAAGATCTTTAAATTCATCAGAGCCCACCACAATGCGTTGTAAGTGCGGTGTAATTTGCTTCGTACTTAGCACCTGTGCTTTGCGTATTTGTCTACTCATGTATTACCTCGTTTTACAAAAAGTTTAAATTGCATGCAGCAACATTTGCACAACGCCCCATTGGTTGATAAAATCAACTATAGCAATTTAATTGACATTGTCAACTACTTGGTAACTACTATGAAATCATCTCTGCCTAATACACTCTTTATGCTAATGCAAAGCTACCGCGTAACAACGCGTGATGCGATTAATGCAAACGACCTTGGTTTAAACGCTATGCATGTGCGTTGCTTGCATATTATTGCAGCAACGCCGCAGTGTACTGCTAACGATATTGTGACCCAAACTCAACGCGACAAAGCACAAATTGCCCGTTTAATTAAAGAACTTTTAGCGTTAAATTTAATCAACAAATGTGCCAGTGAGCACGATAAACGCTGTTTTATTGTTTCTTTTACTGCCTCTGGCACTGCGCTTTTTAACAAATTACTAAGTGCCGAGCGCCAGGTTAACGAGCAAATGTGTAAAAATTTAAACTCGACGCAAATCAACGACTTCTTAAATACCGCACAAACAATGATCAAAAACATGCAGTGATCTTTCATTCATTACTTGGCAAAAGTAAAACAAAACGCATATACTGTATACTTGTACAGCATATGCGTTTTGGTTGATCTTTATGTTTGTTATTCCCATTTATATAGAAGCGGGTGTGTGCGGGTTTGAATCGCCTGCTGCGCCATATAGCGAGCTTGGTGTATCGCTTGATGAGCTATTAATAAAGCACCCCGACGCCACTTTTATTGGCGTTGCCTCTGGCAGTTCAATGCAAGATGTGGGTATTTTTGAAGGCGACTTGCTAATAGTAGACCGCGCAGAACAGGCTAAAAATGGCGACGTTATAGTTGCTAATTTAAATGGCTTATTTGTGTGTAAGCTACTTGATAAAACCAATGCCCGGCTGCTCTCAGCATCACCTTTGTATAAACCAGTACAACTAACATCCTGCGATGAGTTTCAGCTTGAGGGCGTAGTTACACGCTCAATTCGTCTGCATCGCCAAAGCCCTGAGTTACAGCTATGTATGCCCTAGTAGACGCAGTGGCTTTTTATGCCAGTGCCGAAAAAGTATTCGACCCGGCTATTCGCTCAAAACCTGTGGTAGTGCTTACCAATAACGACGGTTGCATATGCGCGGTGTGCCCCATTGCTCGGCGTTTAAACATTCCTAAATTTGCGCCTTACTTTAAAGTTAAGCAGTTACTTGCGCAAAATAACGTAGTAATTCGCTCTAGTAATTATGAATTATATGCAGATTTAAGCGACAAAATGATGAACGTTATTGGCCGCTTTTGCGACGTGCAACACGTATACAGTATCGACGAATCATTTTTACACTTTAACGGTTACCCCCCTATTATTAATGACTGGTTTGCATACGGGCACACTATTAGGCGCACCGTATGGCGCGAAACTAAGCTCCCCGTTGGTGTTGGCTTTGGCTCTACGGCTACTTTAGCAAAAGCGGCAAACCATGCCGCTAAAAAATTATCCGGATTTAATGGCGTTGCTGTTATTAACTGCGAAGCAAGCCGTAAAGCTATTTTACAAAGAATGAGTTGCCAAGATATATGGGGTATTGGTAAGCGTTTAGCCAAAAAATTAAAAGTAATGAACATACACACTGCATGGCAATTAGCGCAGCAAAACCCTAACAGTATGCGCCGTGCATTTAGTGTGGTGGTAGAGCGCACTGTAAATGAGCTTAATGGCATACCTTGCTTAAATTGGGACGACGTACGCCAAGATAAGCGCGAGATATTTTCGACCCGAAGCTTTGGTGAGCGTATATACGAGCCAACGGCACTTAAAACCGCGTTAATTAATCACGTTACTGTGGTTGCTAGTAAATTAAGAAAGCAAAAATCGCTTACCAAACAACTTTATATTTTTGCGGCGAGCTCGTCTCACGAAAACGTTTTTTATAAAAAGTCGTATATGTATACATTTGCCAGCCCCACTAACGACACCTGCGTAATGGCTAGTGCTGTATCGCAAGTGTTTGAGCAAATATACCAGCCGGGTATTCGCTATTATAAATGTGGTGTAGGTGCTTTAGAGCTTATTGCGCAGCAATTTCAACAAGACGATTTATTTAATAAACGCACCGACAATCCACCATTAATGAATTGTCTTGATGCAATAAATAAACGCTATGGTAAAGGAATGCTAAGTTTAGCAAGCAGTAAATTAAATGAAGGTTGGCATATGAACAGGAATTTTTTATCCCCGCAGTACACCACGCGCTGGCGTGATATACCCAAAATATATTGTGAGTAAGTATAGCTTACCTATGCGTTACTGACTGTCGGGCACTTTTTTAAAAGTGCATGCAACGCTTGGCTGGCTTAAAGTATATTTAAGTGTGTCGTTAGCTAAAAAGTAAATGCTTTGGCTAATTATTTTTTCGTTAGCTGGATTTTCGCAGCGACTCATTCTTAAGCCGTTTTCAATGCCGTCGATTTTGTATTTTAATGAGCTAGTAACAAAACAAAAATCGGGCTTTTTAACCGTTTGTGTTCCGTTATGTAATGAGTCAAAAATAATTTGCTCACCTAAAGTAAAACCGGCATCTTCATTATCTGGATTTACTAAACTCAATTGGCTATTAACGCATAACGCTGAATTAGCCGACACCACCTCATAGGCACCCAGTTTTGTTTTTAAAAGCGGAATAAAACGGCTTTTATTACTTGGGGTTGCAACTGCATGAGCGCTGGTAAAAGCAATAGCTAATAAAGCAAGTGTTAAGTATTTCATTAAGTGGTTGTATCCTCGAATTAGTGGGTTAAATAATAGCGAAATGCTTGGTTGCTTAATTTTTATAACTTTTATAACTATAACAGAGATTTACTTTAAAAGGAGAGAAGTCGTATTGCTTTAAAAAGGCGCTACACACCCTAAGCGTTTTTATACGCAGTAAAAAATAAAACGATTAGGGCGTGAAAATATTACTGCCAGTACTTAGCAAATAACAGCGGATAGCTTTGCTTTAAAAACTTAGCTTTGTCTTTAAAGCGTTTGCCTCTTGGCTCGTCACTTCCTGAGGGAATAAATGGCAGTTCGTCATCGTTACGCTCCTCGTAAAGTAAACCAGCAATTAAGTCGTATTCATCAATGTACGGATAAGGCTGCTCGTTAACATGATACACAGGCGTACAGGCGGCAATTGAATCTGGGTTTAGTAAAGCGTTTTCGAACACGTCTGCGCCGCGCGATATTAACCAGCATCTAAACTCACTAAAACCATATTCGTCGTTACAACCGGCCATTACAAATGCTGCGCCAAATAAATCCCAGGTGTAGCATTTACGCATACAAATACCAAAGAATTTATCAAACTCAATTAACTGCTGATCGGTTAAATCGTGCAGTTTAAGCTTTAAGTTATCACTCACATTTTGCGGATCGAGCCCTAAATCGGGGGCGGTTACTAAATCCCAAAAAGCCTGTTCTGTTAAAGTGCTCATTATAAGATCTCTTTCACTCGGCCTACTTGGCCATCGTCTAAACGTACTTTAATACCATGAGGATGGTTTGGTGACTTTGTTAATAAACGCTCAACCACACCTTGCGTTAATGTGCCACTGCGTTGATCTTCTTTTAATACGATATTTACTTTTGTACCAGGGGAGATTTGCGAACGAGTAGGAACAGCCATAATTTATACTCTAAAAAAAAATTTGGCCAATTATAGCCTTCAAGCATACACAAACCAACCTAACAAAGGTTAATCGACTAAAAACGAAATGTTCGCTGCTTTAATAGCCAAACCAATTGTTGCAAGCTGTTGTGTGATCTCATTTTTAAGCGCGTCAAAATGTAACTCGCTTTTTTGATACGCTAGGTCATCGTTAAAATAGCATTGAACTTTTAAGGTGTTAGCTTCGTTATTTAAATCAACGGTATGTGTTAAATAAGCAAAGCCAAAATCGGTTTGTTTTATATTTTCACAGGCAATTGTCAGTACTTGGCGTATTTGTTTATCACGCTGTTTTTGAGTTTTTGTCATAATGTGTTAGCCATAGCCTCTTAATTTATTAATATTTGAAATTAAATAGTAATAACGCTTAATAGCCGTTATTTAATAAGAGTGATTAAATAAGCGTTACTGAGTGTTTTCGGCTCGTTGTTTTTTAAACTCTTCAAAATTAGCCTCTTGTAATTTAAGGCATTCGTAATATTCTTTGTCTGCTTTGTAGTTACACTCATCAAGACGTGCAGATTGTATTTCATGAAAGCGTGCATCAGAGCTGCAGCCAGCGAGCAAACTCAAACCGGCTACAAACAGTAAACTCGCGTTTAGTTTATTGATAATCATTAAAATTCCTTACACTTTAGAAGGTAAAAACTGTATATTAAGCGCCTCAAAAAACCTTACTTTGTACAGGACTTATTATGATGTTGCCGCAGTTGCAAAAGCAGTTTCAGCGTATAGATAAAAGCAAACTATTTCAATCATTTGTTATTGCTGTAATTGTTGTTTCTGCTCTTACCGTAGGTGCTCACACCTATTCACTTCCGCCAACGGTAGAAATTGTCCTTAACTGGATGGATATAGGCATTACGGCGTTCTTTTTAATTGAGCTCGTAATTCGCTTTATTGCCAGTAAAGGTATCAAAGATTTTTTTTCCAAAGGTTGGAATATTTTCGACACCCTTATTGTACTAGGTAGCTTATACCCCGCGGCTGGCTCAAGTATGCTAATTGCACGCCTATTGCGAATATTTCGTGTATTGCGGCTGGTGTCTATGGTCCCCGAGCTGCGTTTATTAGTTAACGCTTTACTTAAAGCTATTCCGCAAATGGGTTACATAGCCCTGCTGATGTTTGTTATTTTTTATATTTACGCCGCTATAGGCAGTATGATGTTTGCACATATAAACCCAGTATTGTGGGGTGATGTATCAATATCTATGTTGACCTTGTTCAGAATTGCCACGTTTGAAGATTGGACCGACGTAATGTACGAAACCATGCTAGTTTATAAACTTAGCTGGATTTACTACTTAACCTTTATATTTTTAACCGCGTTTGTATTTTTAAATATGATGGTTGGCGCCATTTTAGAAGTGATGTCGCAAGAGCATAAAAATGCCCGCGATGAGCTGGCCGATAACGATTCACTGCCCGCGACACAAGGGCAAGTAAACGCCTTGCAAGCACAAATTGCTGATCTAAAATCACTACTCAAAGAAAAAGAGTATTAATAAAAAGGCTATTAATTATTCACAGCCACCAGCTTAATAGCCCTAAGTTGAAGAATAATTAATTTAGCATTTAAAATAAAAAAGGGTTAGCCGATGGCTAACCCTTTTTATAAAACAATGTGAGCGTTTATACGGTTACATTAAATTGCTATTATTCGCTGTCAACAATTATGCGAAGCATACGACGTAGCGGCTCTGCAGCACCCCATAACAGCTGATCGCCAACGGTAAAGGCGCTAATATATTTAGGCCCCATGGCTAATTTACGAATACGCCCAATTGGAATGCTCAGTGTACCGGTGACCTTAACTGGGGTTAAGTCGGTAGTGCTAATATCGCGCTCATTAGGAATAACGTTTACCCACTCGTTATGCGATTCTAAAATTTGCTCTATTTTGGCAACGCTAATATCTTCGCGTAATTTAATAGTCATTGCTTGTGAATGACAACGCATAGCACCAATACGTACACATAAACCATCTATTGGAATAGGTTGTTTAGCCGAGCCTAAAATTTTATTCGCTTCAACTTGCGCTTTCCACTCTTCTTTACTTTGACCACTTGGCATAGGCACATCAATCCACGGAATTAAACTTCCCGCGAGTGGCACACCAAACTGATCCTGTGGCAATTGGTTCGAGGCCATTTTTTCACTGACTATTTTATCTATTTCTAAAATAGCAGCACTTGGATTTGCAAGTTGCTCGGCAACACTTTGATGAATTGCGCCCATTTGTGCAATTAACTCTTTCATGTTGCGCGCACCCGCGCCCGACGCGGCTTGGTAGGTCATGGGGCTTACCCATTCTATTAAGTCTTGCTCAAATAAACCGCCCAGTGCAAGCAACATAAGAGAAACCGTACAGTTACCGCCTACAAAGGTTTTAACACCTTGTGATAAACCTTGCTCAATAACGTCTTTATTGACCGGATCGAGTACTATAATGCTGTCGTTAGCCATACGCAGTGCCGACGCTGCATCTATCCAATAACCATCCCAACCCGACTCGCGCAATTGTGGATAAACCGCATTGGTGTAATCGCCACCTTGGCAGGTAACAATAATGTCCATTTTAGCCAGTTCGGTAATATTGCTGGCATCGAGTAACGGCTTTGCTTCGCCCGCAATATCTGGGCCTAATTGGCCCGCTTGTGAGGTGGTGAAAAAGGTGGTGTCGATAAGTGCAAAATCACTTTGTTGCTTCATACGCTCTAATAACACAGAGCCAACCATGCCACGCCAACCGACTAATCCTACTTTTTTCATTGTGAGTTCCATTATTTGATTCATAAAAGTTGCCTGAAAAGATTAAAAATTAAAATTCATTGCGTGAGATTTAATTTTCATTAACGTCAAAATAACACCACCAGCACCCTAAAACTAGTGAATAAAGTAGAACTCAAATTTTTTTCATAGTGTAAAAAATGCAAAGACATACTGTGCTTATTTTAAACTTTAATAAAAGCTTAACCTTGTTGAAACTTATATTTACCATGCTCAGAAATAAATATGGAAGAGCAACAAGGCGTATTAGTCAATACCGCAACAACTTATTACAGCCCACAAGTATGGATAAATAGAAACTTAAAGCCATTTATTGTGGGACCGACAAATGGAAATCAATTTTGTGAAGAGTGTGGTCACAACCTAGAAACCTCTGGAAGCACTGTTACTTGGGGAGAGGATGAAAGCGCCTATGGATACTTCGATTGGTATAACCAATCATGGGGATGAAAAGCACTAGTATGAAAAACCAATGTTATCAGCTCTATGCAACTATAAAGTGCCAATAAAGTTGGCAAAATATAAGTGAGCGTCTAGCGAACTACACCTATGTTTTAAAATTCCAGGGTAACAAGCTGTCGATATCGGGCTCAGGCTGGCACAGTTCATCAAGGCAAGCACAGATGTAATTAAATGGGATTAGACCATTTATCTTGGCGGTTTCCACAATGCTGTAAAGGGTGGCACTAGCATGGGCACCGTTAGCCGTTTGGCTAAATAACCAATTCTTTCGGCCTATCACAAACGGTTTTACCGCGCGTTCTGCTCTATTATTATCGATGCTAAGTCGGCCATCATCAACATAGCGTATGAGCTTGTGCCATTGATTTGCCAGGTAATTAGCTGCCTCTATCAGTTTGCTGTTCCCCACTAAATTTGGCTGATCCTGCTCAAGCCATATTTTTAGCTTGCTAAGAATAGGCAGGCTAACCTCTTGTCTTGCCGTATATTTGTCATCCACACTTTTATCTTTGATGCGTGACTCAACGCCGTACAGTTTTTGGATAAGGCTCAATACCACATCCGCTTTGCCGGTTTTGTTTTTACCTTGTAGCTTTTTCGCGTCGATAAATTTACGACGAGCATGCGCCCAGCAGCCGATTAAGGTTGCCTCTGTTCTGGCATAGGCTTGATAGCCATCCACGTGCAAGTACCCTTGATATCCATCAAGATAATTGACCACGCAGGCGGCCGCGCGACTATTGTGGAAGTCGTAAAGTACGATATTAGGGATGGGATTATTCGGGTCTGGTGAATCTCGACCCGAGCAATACACCCACATGTAACTGTTTACTTTGTCCGATTTCACCACCTTTAATGGCGTTTCATCGGCAAACAGCGTGGGTTGCCTTAACAACTCGGCTTTAAGCCGTTCAACTAATGGCGCGAAGAGTGTGGCTGATTTGTCTATCCAGCTGCTCATGGTCTGTCGACTGAGTTCAATACCGTATTGCTTAAACATCGCTTCCTGGCGATACAGCGGTAACCCGTATTGGTATTTACTGGTGATAAGCTGACTGAGCAAACT
>NZ_JAATTW010000023.1:0-55103 GCF_013414205.1 Pseudoalteromonas sp. MIP2626 | reverse complement strand
TTAGTTCTTCAGCTATCTGTTTTTGGTTATTTCCTGCTTTTATTAACGCGTAAATCTGGTATCTTTCTTCTTGTGTCAGCTGTTTATATTTCATTAAAGCAATTTCCTTTGGCGAGAAAATGGCCGAATTATAACAGCTGGCCATCTAATCTGAGAAATTGCACTTATTATCCGAATTTAGGAATAGATGCGTTTACTAATGAATTATTTAAAGGCAATTATGCCGCAGTGATCCCCCTAGATACGTGGTTAAGCGACGATTTAATGCTAAAAATTGGCGCAGAAAATAACGTGTCTGAAACCGCTTTCACTTGCCAGCAAAGCGATGGCAGCTTTGCTATTCGCTGGTTCTCACCTTTGATGGAAATTGACTTTTGTGGCCATGCCACACTGGCAGCTGCTTATGTGCTTTGTGAGCAGCATAATTTAGCGCAAGTGCGTTTTTATGCTGCTGCCGTGGGCGAGTTAGTCGTTAATAAAATAGCGATGGTAGCTTTGCCATGACCTTTCCAAAACAAGCCCCGGTTGCTGTATTAAATACCCCTTCTGCACTGCTAAATGGTTTATCAAAAGCGCCCACAAAAGTGCTAAAAAACCGCCAAGCTTATTTTGTTATTTACGATAATGAGCAAGATGTAACTCAGCTTAAAACCGATTCGCAGTTACTAAAAACGTTATTTCCGCTCGATGTGGTTGCCAGCGCGCCTGGAGATAAATACGATTTTGTGTCTCGCTACTTTTGGCCCGCCAGTGGTGGCGATGAAGATTATGTAACAGGCTCTATTCATACCGGCCTTGCCCCTTATTGGGCGCAGCAATTAACTAAAACAAGGTTACGTGCTTATCAGGCTTCGAGCCGTGGAGGGCAGTTACTATGCGATGTTGGTGATACATATGTAACGATCACAGGGCATGCGGTAAGGTATTTAACCGGCACTATTTTTATTTAGCAAAGCGCTACATACTTTCTAAATTGTGTATAAATAAATCATGCTATTACTCTTGCGCTGCGAATAAAACGTTTTTATTTAAAAATATAATTTTTGAAAGTTAGCACAGGCGACGCAGCCGCCACTATATACTTATTACTTCAAACCGCGCCTCTACTATTCATTCTTGTTTAAAGTTATTGATTTATAAACTTAAAAATTACAGCTTTAATTTCTCTGTAGTATTACTTGTTATTCTTTTTATTAATTGAGAGCTATTTTAGAAATAGTTACTTACAAATGCGTCGTTAATATTTGGTTAAGCTCTGTTATTATGTTGTTAGTGAGTTTTTGAGGTAATTAAGTTATGCAAACAAGAATACTTAAATGGGTTTTTCCTTTTGTTGCACTTGCCATTGGCATAGTGAGCTTTATGGGAATTAACGCTATTGCAGAAGAATCGGCAGAAAAAAAACCAGTAGATACACGCCCTACCGTTACAGTAGAAAGTGCTTTGGCAAATAATCATCAGGTTATTATTAATAGTTACGGTGAAGTAAAGCCGCTTGAAAATACCCAATTGTCGGCGCAGGTGTCGGGTGAGGTATTAAGTTGGCATCCTAACTTTATTGCCGGTGGTGTAGTTGGCCGAGGCGAAACCCTATTTACTATTGAAAAAGACAATTACCAAGCAGCCGTTTTAATGGCAGAGGCTGAGCTTGCACGCGCACAAGCAGGCTTAATTGAAGAGCAAGCACAAGCACAAGTAGCAGCAGACGAAGCAACCCGCTTTCCAGGTAAGGCCCGTACAGATTTATTTTTACGTAAACCACAAGTGTTGAGTGCACAAGCGGCGGTTAAATCGGCACAAGCTGCTTTAAAACGTGCGCAACGTGACTTAGAAAACTGCGAAATAACTGCGCCATACGATGCGCTCGTTATTAGTCGTAATATTGGTGTTGGTCAGTTTGTATCTATGGGCTCGCAAGTGGCCGAAATTAATAACATAGAAACCGCAGAGGTGATCATTCCTATTGCCGGTTTTGATAGCATTTTTTTACCAGAGCGTATTAAAGGTATTACTGCAACAGTGATTCAAAAAGGACTAAATAGCTTTACTCGTGAAGCAGTAATAGACCGCGATTTAGGTATTGTAGATAGTGCTACCCGCATGAGTAGTTTAGTGGTGCGAATTGACGACCCTTACGGTTTAAAAAGCAAACAACCAGCAATTAAATTTGGCAGCTACGTACAGGTAAGTTTTGCAGGCGCTATGCTCAGTAACATTTACCGTTTACCGCAAGCATTAGTGAATAATCAAACGGTATGGATAGTAAATGATCAGCAACAACTTGAGCCGCGCAAAGTAACGGTTATTAGAGAAGAAGGTGAGTTTTTTTATATTAACAGCGGTTTAAATGCAGACGATAAACTCGTTGTTACCTTGCCAGAGTATCCGCAAAAGGGCATGGAAGTAAAAGTGGCTGGTACTAATACTAACAGCGCAACTGAAAGCTCAGAGACAAGCAACTCTAATACTCAGCAGTTGTAAGGCAGCAAAATATGAATGAACCAATAGAGCAAAAGCAAACGGGTATTATTGCCTACTTTGCAAAAAATTCGGTAGCTGCCAATTTAATGATGTTTTTTATCATTGTAATGGGGATTATTAGTTACTTTACTATTCAGCGCCAAATGTTTCCTAATGTAGAAATTAACTACATTAATATTGAAGCTAACTATCCTGGTGCATCGCCACAAGAAATAGAAGAAAGTATTCTCATAAAAATTGAGGAGTCGCTTAAGGATGTAACCGAAATTAAAAAAGGCGTGTATCGTGCGTTTCGTAATGGTGGCCGTGCGAGCTTAGAAATAAATACTGACGTTAAACTTACCGACGTGCTCGATAAAGTAAAACTTCGCGTAGATGGTATAGCCACGTTTCCTGGCGGTATGGAGCCGGTAACAATTAGCCAAGTAGAGTTTAGACAAGACGTAATAGGCATGACCTTAGTAGCCGACCTGCCACTGAGCGAGCTTAAGCCAATTGCAAACCAAATAGAGAGTGAGTTATTGCAGCTTTCTAATGTATCGCTAGTTGTTAACGATGTGCCACTTGATGAAATAGCCATTGAAATTGAACCCGATACGCTGCGCCAATATAACTTAACCTTAAGCGATGTAATGACTGCAGTACGCAGATATTCAGCTAACTTTTCGGCAGGGCAGCTAAAAACTGACTCGGGAGTTATTTCGGTACGCGTAGAAAATCAATTTTATAGCGGCGAAGAGTTTCGAAAAATACCGGTAAAAATTGGCGAATATGGCGCAAAAGTATTGTTGCAAGATATTGCCGTAATTAAAGACCAATTTACCGAAGGTGAGCGCTACTTTAAGTTTAATGGGCAAAATGCGGTGTATCTTTCGGTTAAAGCAACCCAAGAGCAAAACATGATCCCGGTTGCCGAGTCGGTTAAAGCATTTATAGAGCAAAAAAATAATCAGCTGCCACCCAGTATACGGTTAGAGCCATTAATGGATATGACTTACTATCTAAATGCTCGCCTTGATATGATGAAAGCTAACTTGTTTCAGGGCGCTATTTTAGTGGCAATTATGTTGTCGTTATTTTTGCGTTTTAAACTGGCGCTGTGGGTAATGCTAGGGCTGCCAGTGTGCTTTTTAGGTGCGATGATGATGATGCCGGTATTTGGTATTAGCATTAATATTATTTCGTTATTTGCGTTTATTATGGTGCTGGGAATAGTGGTGGACGACGCCATAGTCATAGGAGAGAGCGCCTACACCGAAATAGAAAGAAGTGGTGGTGGTGTTGAAAGCGTAGTGCGCGGCGCTAATCGTGTTGCAACGCCTGCGACTTTTGGCGTATTAACCACAATTGCAGTGTTTGCACCATTTACCTTATCGAGCGGCCCAGAAAGCGCGTTTTTTTACGGTATAGCGGTAGTGGTAATGCTGTGCTTAGTATTTAGTTTGGTTGAATCAAAACTAATTTTACCGGCGCATATTGCTCATACGCACTTTGCACCTATTAAAAAAGGCAGTTGGCGCGATCGCTTTAATACCCGTTTTTTTGGCTTTGTAAATGGCCCGTATAAACGCTTTATTGTGCGCTGCGTAGAATGGCGCTGGACGGTGATGTTTGCATTTATAGCAATGCTTATTCTTAGCGTTGGGTTAATTACCTCAAACAAAGTACGTACTGTACCCACCCCTAAAGTACCGCACGACTTTCCACAAATACGCGTAGAAATGAATGACAATGTTTCAGACATACAAACCATTGCAGCTATTCGCGACATTGAAGCTATGGTGCTGCAAGTTGATGAAGCAACCGAGCGTGAATTTGGTAAAAAAATGATCCGCGATATCTTGGTATTTAACCAAGGTAGAACAGAGTCACAGTTATTAGCGCCATTAGTTGATGAAGACTTGCGTCCGTATAACGCCTTTGAGTTATCGCGTCGTTGGCGTGAGGCTATGCCAACCATAGCTGGCGTTAAGTCGTTAACTATTCAAGATGATGCTGGCGGCGGCGGTGCCAACGGTAATGGTGAGTTTGGCTATTTATTGTATGGCTCAGACATAGACACGCTAAATAATGCAGGGCGTCGTTTTATTCAATTACTGCAGCAACAAAAAGGTTTGTTTGATATTAGCTCGACCATTGATCCTGCTAGTAAAGAAGTGCAAATGAGCTTAAAACCGGTTGCTTACGACTTAGGTTTAGATCTTTCGAGTGTTGCCACCCAAGTAGGTGCTAGCTTTTATGGTGGTGAAGCGCAGCGCGTGATCAGAAACGGCGAAGAAGTACGTGTAATGGTTCGTTACCCTAAGCTTACTCGCGAAGCATTTTCATCACTTAAACATGCAGTGATCACCACACCACAAGGGCGTGAGGTATTACTCGGTGATGTAGTTGAGCTAACCGAAACACCAGGCATTAGTTATATTCGCCGTGAAGGAGGCTATCGTACAGTTTATGTATATGGCAGTATCGACGAAGAACAAATAGAGCCAGGTGAAGTAGTTAAACAAGTTAAAGAAAACTTATTGCCGCAGCTTAAAGATGAGTTCCCTACAGTTAAATCTGAGCTAGGTGGTGCAATAGAGGAGCAACAAGCGCAAGCAAGTGAGCAAATGATGTTTTTTATTGGCGGCATGATCCTCGTTTATATTTTACTGGCTGTGCCATTAAAAAGTTACTCGCAACCGCTTATTGTTATGTCGGTTATTCCGTTTAGCTTAACGGGGGCTATTTGGGGGCATTATTGGTTTGGTTTAGATATTAGTTTAATGTCGGGCTTTGGTTTAATAGCCGCTGCAGGGGTAGTAATAAACGACTCCCTAGTTATGACCGATTATGTAAACCAAGTACGCCGTAACGGCGTAAGTATTAAAGATGCCGTTATTGAGGCAGGCTGTGCACGCTTTAGAGCTATATTGCTCACCTCAATTACTACCTTTGCAGGGGTATTACCCATTATGTTTGAAACCAGCCTACAAGCTAAATTTGTTACCCCAATGGCAGTAGCGCTGGGCTTTGCTGTTATGTTTGCTACTTTAATAACACTGATATTAGTACCGTGTTTATATATTATTTTAACGGATATAGGCGCGTTATTTAAACGCCCGTTTAGTAAAAAAACCACTAAAGCTACAATTTAAAATAGCATTGTAAGTAAGCAGCAAAGTAAAAAGCCAACCGAATTAGGTTGGCTTTTTGTTTTGTATAGAGCTTAAGTATTAGATTTAAATCTTGGTTACATTCTTTTGTTTGTTTATTGCTCTAAATGTCTTGGCTGTGTATTTGTGTATTACCAATGCAAGGTTTGGATTTTAAGGTGTTGCTGTGTTTATGCATACGTCATTGGTCTGTGGAAAATGGACACCAATAGGTTGCTTAAATCAGGATGTCCAATTATCTATTGGCGATTCTGTGGTAGTAACCTTTTATGACATGCAAGGAGAGCTAGTCGATTTATCATTTAGTTATGAAGTGACGGTATCTGAGCAGGGAGGGCCTAATACGTGGCCGCGCCTAATAGCAGAATATATTAATGTGCATGTTCCCTTAGTTAGCGCAGGGCGCATGACCGATACAGGGCTAGTAGTTGCTTATCGTTATAATCAAATATTTGCACTAGAATCAAGCGGTATTTGTAAAGCGGATGTTAGTGTTAATTGTTTGGCTAAACGCAATGTGTCGGTGATAGAAAATAGCGCAGAATACGATAGTGTTTATCCCGCTGGTGGCGATAGTTATAATGCAGGCATAAAAGTATTGCAGCCCAAAACAGGGCATATTTATCAGTGTAAAGCATGGCCATTTAGTGAGTATTGCCGTGTTAATGGTGAGCAAAGTGCCATGTTTGAACCCGGAGTGGGTAAAAGCTGGGCTATGGCTTGGCAGCAAGTAAAATAAATAGCTTGTATACAGTTTTGAATTGGAATTATTTCTCAAGGTGTTTTTCTTAAGATATTCTTCTTGAGGTACTCTCTTCCCAAGGTGCTCTCTTCCCAAGGTATAAAGACAACAATAAAAATTGCAGAAATTTTAGTAATTGTACTTATACCGTTTAGCCCGCTCAGCAATGAGTGGGCTTTTTTATTTTTATGGTAAACTGGCAAATATTGTTATTTTTTAATCGGTTTATTTGTGTCTACTTCTGATTTTTCTTTGGCCTTGCTGCCAAGCTCCCCTATTGCTGAAAAGCAAGCCTATACCCTTAACACACACGATAAAACACGTATCGATAATTACTATTGGATGCGTGATGACGAACGTCAAAATAAAGATGTATTAGCGCATTTACATGCTGAAAACAGCTATTGTGAAGCGCAATTAGCGCCAATGCAGCCATTGCAAAACATTCTTTTTGAAGAGCTAAAGGGCCGTATTGTAAAAGACGACAATACAGTACCGGTTAAAGATGGCAAATACTGGTATCACTCTGAAGTGCGTGGCGATGACGAATATTCTCGTCATTATCGCAGTAGTGATATGAGTACTAGCGATAAGCAAATTTTATTAGATGTAAATAAGCTAGCGGCCGGATTTGAATTTTTTGAGCTAGGCGAAGTAGCACTGAGCCCGTGTGAGCAATTAATGGCGTACTCAGAAGATACTGAAGGGCGTCGTATTTATACCGTGCACTTTAAAAATATAACCACTGACGAAATGCTCACCGATAAGTTAGAAAACACCGAAGGCCAAGTGGTTTGGGCTAACGACAATAAAACGGTTTTTTACGTTAAAAAAGATCTAAAAACATTATTAGGTTACCAAGTATTTAGGCACGTGCTGGGTACAGAGCAAAGCCAAGATGTAATGGTGTACGAAGAGCAAGACAGCAGCTTTTTTATGGGGCTGGGCAAAAGTCGCGACGAAAGCCTTATTATTATTGATTTAGCCAGCACCGAAACTAACGACACCTGGGTACTTGATGCTGACCAGCCAAACGGCGAGTTCAACGCATTAATGCCACGCGAAGAAGGCCATGAATTTGACGTTGATAAGCTTGGCGATACTTTTTACATAGTGACGAATTGGCAAGCCAAAAACTTTCGCTTAATGACCGCAACCAGTCAAACTATTGCCGATAAAACCCAGTGGCAGCAGCACACAGCTCATCGCGATGATGTACTGCTTGAAGGTGTAGAATTATTTAACGACTTTTTAGTATTAAGTGAGCGCGAGCAAGGGCAAGCCCGTTTTGTGGTTGTTAATAAACAAGGTGAACGCATGACATTAGCGTTTGAAGATCCTTGCTACTACGCCGCCATAGCAATGAATCCAGAGCCAGAATCACGCAGTGCCCGTATTTACTACTCAAGCTTAACTACGCCTGGCTCGCTATACGATGTTGATTTAACTACAGGCGAAAAAACCTTACTAAAACAACAGCAAATATTAGGAGACTTTAACGCCGATAATTATCAGTCAGAACGCCTAATGATAACTGCACGCGATGGCGTAAAAGTACCTGTATCTGTTGTTTACCGTAAAGAGAGCTTTAAAAAGGACGGTACTAACCCGTTGTTTCAATATGGCTATGGTGCTTATGGCTATACTATTGATCCTAGTTTTTCGAGTACATCATTAAGCTTACTCGATCGCGGCTTTGTGTACGTTATTGCGCATGTGCGTGGCTCAGAAATGTTAGGTAGGCAGTGGTACGAGCAAGGTAAAAAACAACATAAACAAAACAGCTTTAACGACTTTATAGACGTTACTAAAGCGCTGGTTGAGCAAGGTTACGGCGATAAAAATAAAGTATTTGCATCGGGTGGCAGTGCGGGTGGTTTATTAATGGGAGCCGTGGTAAACCAAGCACCTGAGCTTTATTGTGGCGTTGGTTGTCATGTGCCATTTTTAGATGTGCTAACCACTATGTTAGATGAAAGTATTCCGCTAACCACCAACGAATACGACGAGTGGGGTAACCCTAACGATGCGCAATTTTATGATGTAATTGCAGCCTATTCACCGTACGATAATATTTGCGCGCAAGAGTATCCGCATATGCTAATAACCACAGGGCTGCACGACTCACAGGTACAATATTGGGAACCGATGAAGTGGGTAGCTAAAATGCGCGAGCTAAAAACCGATAATAATATTTTAGTATTTAAAACCGATATGGATGCCGGACACGGTGGCGCATCTGGGCGTTTTAAAAGCTTAGAAGAAAGAGCGCTCGAAATGGCCTTTTTTATCGCCTTACTAAATAATTAGGCAACAATTAAAAAGTGCACAAATAAAAACATCGCCACTGTAAAGTAGGCGATGTTTTTATTTTATAGCTGCTTAAATACAGCGGTTAATGCATTTAACTTTTATTAATCTAAGTAAGCTTTTAACATCCAAACAAGTTTTTCTTGCTCTGAAATATAATCACTCATTAGCGCGGCTGTACCTTCGTCGTTTGCATCGGCTGCTTGGCTTAAAATTTCGCGCTGCATTTTAATCAACACACTGTAACCTGCAAGTAAGTTCTCTACTGCAGCTACACCGTCGCTAATACCTTTAGCTTCTTTAATTTTACTTACTTCTAGGTAATCTGAAAACGCATGCAGTGGCGCACCATCTAGCGTTAAAATACGCTCAGCAACTTCATCTACTTTTAAAAGCAATAAGTTATAAATTTCTTCAAACTTAATGTGTAGTTCAAAAAAGTTACGGCCTTTAATATTCCAATGAAACCCACGTGCGTTCATGTACTGAATTTGATAGCTGCTCAGTAGCGAGTTTAATGACTTAATAATGTCTTCACTTTTTGCACTGTTTAAACCAATAGCATTTACCTGTGACATAGCTTGTTCCTTAAATAACCGTTAATAACGTTAACTGCTAATGAGTATTGCCTATCATCAGCCGTTAGTAAAATAATTTAAATAGATGGGATTAATAGCTTAAATAAATCGTGTACTTACATTGCTTATAAAAATAATAAATAGATCATTAATAGTAATGGGTCGGATTAATTAAAATACCACCCCTGAAGGGAAAATATATCTTCAACACTACAAATCATGATCCAAAACAAGCTTTAAACAAGTTAAGTGCGCCGCTGTCGCATTAATTGATTTAGGTCAAAAATCATTCGACTTGATAACGCATAATAAGGAGGTAGCAATCATTAGGAGAAATAAAGTGAGCACAAAAACAGCTAAACAACATAAAGCTGAATTGATCGTAACGGGTATCGCCGTGGTAGTGTTTTTAATTGGCGTAATAGCGCATTTAGCCAGTGCCAGCTTTGCTAACTTTGATACTTTTGGTTATATAGCCGCACCTATACCACTAGTATTAGGTATTATATTTTTAATTAGTTATAAAATTGCAGCAGCGGCAGAAGATTAATCGTCTTCGTTTAAGCGCTCTAAAATATAATCGAGTACTTGGCGAGAGTAAATCATACTGGTATGGCTTAAATGAAACACTTTATGTTCGGCCATACCTTTGAGCTTGGTTTCATCAAGTAATACAGTGCCATCAGAGCAACTGCCTTTAACAATAAGCGGCATAAGCCCTATGGGTAAATCACCAGCAATACTGTAAAGTTTGGCTTTAAAAGGCCAATTACCGTTTTTAGAAAGTAAAAACTCTACGCTATTTTTTAAAAAAGATTCAAACCCTTTTTGCTGCATTTTTTGCGCAATATGGCTGCCTTTATGTGGGGTGCCTAAAGTAATTACTTTTTCAACATGTTGGCTTGCAGGCGAGTTCGCCTCAAGATACGCACGAGCAACAAGCCCGCCCATAGAATGGCAAACAAAAGCCGAAGGCTGATCGCCTATAAACTCATCTATTTGCGCAAAAATAGCATCGCGATTAGGAGTGAGCGTATTGTAAGTTAGGTTTAAAACTTTTACGCCAGAACTTTTTAAGCGAGAGCACAACGGGCGCATCACAAAGCCAGACATATATAAGCCGTGTAAAACAATAACCTGCTTAACCTTCATACGCCCCTCACCTTGGTGTTATCACATTAACTGCTGTGGTTTTATTTCAATATTGGTCGTGTCGGTATTAACCCACATCTCGCCATCTTGAATAGTAATAGCAAGCTTTATATTACGATCAACCAAATTGGCCAAAGCTTGGGTAACACCATAATCTAAACTAAATATACTAAGATTTTTAAAATCACGTAATTTAGGCTGCTGTTTTTGCCACCAAATAGCCTGGTTGTTTTCGCCATAAGTGTAAAGCACCACTTTTTTAGCTTTATTACAGGCTTTTTTAAGGCGCTTTTCGTCAGGTAAACCCAGCTCTATCCACAGCTCTATTTCTTCACTGTAGTTTTTATGCCACAGCTCGGGCTCATCGTCAGAACTTAATCCTTTGGTAAATTCTAAACCATCACAGCTATTGAGTGCAAAAGCGAGTAAGCGGATCATCAAACGTTGTTCGGTTTCTGAAGGATGCTGGGCCAAGGTTAAATTAAAATCTTGGTAAACGTGACGGTCCATATCGCTAAGCGACAACTGCACTTTCATAATGGTGGATTTAAGAGCCATAACTACTTATTTGAAAAAATTTGCGCCAGTATAGCGCAATTAAATGAATTGCCTGTGAAAATAGCAAGAAATTTACAATAGTGTTTAACTGCTGCCATATCAATTTACTGAGTAAGATTAATAATTGTTAGTTATGTTTTATAGAGGTTGATTGGGTTTTATTCATGGGATTGAATTTTTTGTTTTTAGTTTGTATTGGGCATGAGGTTGTTTTATTAGTTGTATACCTTATAGGCTGAAAAATAAAGAAAATTTACTCAATGTAGCCACATACTTTTTATCCGAGCGTAAATAAGATATTTTTCTATCAAAGCTTAAGTGCGATAGCATGATTAAAATTTCAACGGCTAGTTTATTTTAAGAAGAATTAAATCCTCTTTGTGTAGTAAACTGACACTATTAGCCAAGTACAAAAAGTGTAATTGTACTCTTTAGTACCCCACACAGTACCCCATGGCGTTATGGGTTAGAATAAAAGGTTTGCAAATCAAATGAGTAGAGCAGGAATACAGTGGTTCCCTGGGCACATGAATAAAGCCCGTAACGAAATTAAAGAAATAATGCCGCAAATGGATGTGATTATTGAGGTGCTTGATGCGCGCATTCCTTATAGTAGCGAAAACCCTATGGTGGCGACGCTGCGTGAAGGTAAACCGGTAATTAAAATTTTGAATAAAGCCGATTTAGCCGATCCAAAAATGACTCAAATATGGAAAGATTACTTTGAGCAAGAAAACGGCGTAAAAGCAATTGCTTTTGGTAATGATAAAGCGGCTGAAGTACACCGTATTAATGAGCTGTGTAAAAAGTTAGTGCCTCACAAGGTGGGTGCCGATAAGCAAATTAAAGCCATGATTATGGGTATTCCTAACGTGGGTAAATCTACGTTAATTAATGTGTTAGCTGGGCGTATAGTTGCTAAAACAGGTAACGAGCCTGCGGTAACTAAAGCGCAGCAACGTATTAAGCTTGAAGACGGCATTATGCTTTACGATACGCCGGGTATGCTATGGCCAAAAGTTGAAAATGAAAACTCGGGTTACCGCTTAGGCGCAACTGGCGCAATACGCGATACAGCACTTGAGTATGAAGAAGTGGCGAGCTACACAGCTGAGTATTTAATAAAGGCGTACCCTGAGCTACTAAAAACACGCTACAAAATAGATGAACTACCAGAGAGTGACTGGGAGTTTGTTGAATTAGCGGGTAAAAAGCGTGGTTGTATTCGTGGTGGTAACCAAATAGACACTTACAAAATGTCGGAAATTTTAATTAACGAACTACGCGATGGCATTATTGGCCGCATTACTATGGAAACCCCACAAATGCGTGAGGAAGAAGAGATAATGGTTGCTGGTTTACGTGCGGCTGCGGCGGCTAAAAAGCAAGCCAAAGAAGACGAAAAGTTACAACGCCGAGCGCGAGCGCGTAAAAATCGTCGTTAATAATTAATCTGAACCTAGGATAATCTATCTCGAGCAGCTATTTTCAGCGCTAACTGCGTTGAATTTACTTGCAATAGGCCAGCTATTGACGCGTAAATTCGCCTTGTTTTCACTGAGAATCTCTGGCTAGAGAAAATAAATTTAAATATCACCATGATTCAATACGTTAGTAAATCTCTTAACCAGAGTTCAGGTTATTTAGCGTTATAAGTAATTAAAGTTTGTTAAATTACAGACATAAAAAAAGCCCGTAAGGGCTTTTTTAGTTTCATATCTACCGTCACCGATATGAGCAATGTAGCAAGTAAAATAGTAGGGCGGTTACTCGTTATCAACATCAAGGGGCGTTGTGTTGAATTTACAAGTAACCATAGCAGTTAACGTGCGCTACACGTTGTTCCAGGGTCGAGAAACAAATCAGTTTATTTCGTAACAAGTTAGGATGTACCCCCTCCTTGTTGATAGTGATTATCAATTAGATTTAGGTGTGTGTCAACACCCAAATGCAAATAGTTCTTATTTATTTTTGTCGTGCATATTTTGAATTGTTAGCACTAAAGTGGGTGCTGCTTTTTTCTGCAAAAACACATATGCTAGATAAATAATTATAAAAATAATTAAAAGAATAAAACTATGTTTTCTATTTGGTCGATTAGCTTAATTGCCGTGGTGTATTTAGGCATATTGTTTGCTGTTGCAGGGTGGGCCGATAAGCGTAAGGTTTTACCTTTTAAAGGCTTAACTTATGGTTTGTCGTTAGGGGTTTATTGTACCTCGTGGGCTTTTTTTGGCACTACCGCACAGGCTGCAAGTAATGGCTGGTGGCTCGCCCCTACTTATGCGGGCACTATTATATTATTTATTTTTGGTTGGCAGCTATATTGCCGCATTGCGCATATTTGTCGGCAACAAAAACTTACCTCAATGGCCGACTTTATAGCCACTCGGTATGGACAATCATCGAGTTTGTCGGGTTTGGTGTCGCTTATTTCGGTGATTGCAATTGTGCCGTATACTTCTTTGCAGCTTAGTGCTACGGCGCAAAGTATTAACTTGCTTACCGACCGAGCACCCACGCAAAGTAATGCGGTGTGGGCCGACAGTACTTTTTATATCACCTTACTTTTAGCTTTATTTGCTATTTTATTTGGTGCTAGGCGGTTACGGCCAAGCGAGCATAACCCAGGGCTTATCGCCAGTATTGCGTTTGAGTCGGTGGTAAAGTTGCTGGCATTTATTACAGTGGGTTATATGTTTGCTTTGCACTATTTGATAACCCAGTCGCCTTATACGAAAAAGCCTATGAGCTTAAACTACCCACCCAAGTTACCGCTACGCAAAGCCCTGTTTATGTATATGTTGCGCACACCTTACTAGGGTTTTTAGTTACGTTATGTTTGCCGCGTCAGTTTCATATGAGCTTTATTGAAAACAATAACGACAATGAACTGGCCAAAGCGCGGTGGATATTTCCACTTTATTTGCTACTAATTAATTTATTTATTTTACCTATAGCTTACGCCGGCTTGGTTTACTTTAATGGCAATGATATTGGCCACGATTCTTTTGTATTAGCATTGCCTATGGCGGCAAACAATACCCTGGTAACGTTATTGGCATTTTTAGGTGGGTTTTCGGCAGCAACCAGTATGGTGATTGTATCGTCGATTGTATTATCGGTAATGATCACTAATGATTTTATTAATCAGTTTATTTTACGTCGCTCGCAGCTTACCTCAAGTAGCCGTGGGTTAGATAAAAACAACTTATTACATGCGCGTAAAATTGTTATTGTGCTCATTTTACTACTTAGTTACTTTACTCACCGAGTACTTGGAGAAACCAGCACTTTAGCCACAGTGGGCTTAATGTCGTTTACTTTAGTGGCGCAGTTTGCACCTGCCATGATAATTGGTTTGTGGTGGCGACATGCCTCTTGCAGAGGCGCGCAACTGGGTATTTTAACCGGCTTTATTATTTGGGGTTATACCTTACTATTACCAAACTTGGCCAGTGGCCTGGGTAGCCAAAGTAGTTGGCTAACAGAAGGGCCATGGCAAATAGCTTGGCTGGCGCCTACCGATTTATTGTCGCTTGGTTTGGAGAGTATTAGCCAAGCGTTATTGCTATCTTTAGGTGCAAATTGCTTAGTGTATTTATTAATGCCCTTTTTTAGTCAAGCCACTCTTGCTGAGCGATTACAAAGTAATAAATTTATTGCACAACCCCATGATTCACGCCTAGACACTACATTGCATCCGTTGAGTTATCATGACCTGGGGGCTTTATTGCAGCGTTTTGCTGAAAAAGAAGCGAGCCAATCGTTAGTTAATCATTATTTTCCTGATGATAAAAGCCAATGGAAAAGCCCGGCTAAAGCCGAGTTAGAGTTATTGGTAGAGCGTGAGATGTCGGCAGTAATAGGCGGTGCATCGGCACGGCTTATTTTAGACGTAGCTAAAAATGAGCAGCGCCAACCATTAGAGCAAGTGGCCGAATTTGTAGATGAAGCCAGCCAAGTACTTAAATTTAACCGCGATCTTTTACAATCCACAATTGAAAACATTCAACAAGGTATAAGTGTGGTAGATAGTGAATTGCGTTTAGTAGCGTGGAATAAAGGCTATAAACGTATGTTTACTTACCCAGACGATGCTTTATATATTGGCCGGCCAGTAGCCGATATTATTCGCTTTAATGCGCTGCGAGGGTTATTTAATAGCGGTAATATTGCCATTGAAATAGATAAGCGCTTAGCGTATTTAAAGCAAGGCAGTGCTTATAAATTTCAGCGTTCGCACAGCGATGGCCGAGTATTCGAAATGCAAGGCAACCCACTGCCCGGTGGTGGCTTTGTAACTACTTATACCGATATTACCGAGTTTGTAAAACAACAGACACTAATAAATACTTTGTAATTAGCTCAGACACTTTAGTTAATGCCAATTGGCACGATCCTAATGTAATTACGACTGGCCCTGCATCAACTAATCCGGCAACAGGTAAACCGTATGGCCTTGATTTTCCGGTAGTGACCATTACTGATTTTGTTGAAGTGCAAAAACGCTTACTCGATAGTTTAGGTATTAACAAACTGCATGCCGTAATAGGTGCCTCAATGGGATCGTTTCAGGCACTGGAGTGGGCGGTACGTTATCCAGAGCAAGTAGAGCGCTTAGTACATGTAATTGGCGCAGCAACCATGGATGCATGGACTGTGTCGGCACTAGAAAAGTGGGCTATGCCAATTCGTTTAGATAAAAACTGGCAGCAAGGTAATTACTATAATAAAGAGCGCCCGCTTGCAGGGCTTACCGCTACGCTACTAAACATTACCCAAGATGCTATGCATCCGCTTATTTATAACGCTAGTTTCCCAAATTTTGAGGTGCTAGATGACGACGCACTGCAAGATATTCGTACTCTACCAAAAGTAAACCAAGTTTTAGAGGCTAGAGCATTAGCTAAAGCTAAGCTACAAGATGCAAACCATGTGTTGTACTTAGTGCGAGCATCGCAGTTATTTACCGTAGGTAGATCAGCCAATTTAACTGATGCCCTAAAAAAGGTGCAGGCAAAAACCTTATTGCTACCTGCCACTAACGATTTATTACTACGTCCCGAAAATGTCCGCAAAATGCACTCAATAATGGATGAACTAGGTAAGGAGGTTACTATTTCTGAAATTGCGGGAGGCTGGGGTCATTTAGATGGGCTATTTTCGATTACGCCTAAAGCGCAGCAAATTAGTGAGTTTTTAGCCAACTAGTAGGCCTGCATGAGCAAAACAATTTTAATAACCGGTGCAGCCAGCGGTATTGGCTTATATATAGCACAGCAATTAGCCGCAGCGGGTCATCATATTATAGTAACCGACCTAAATGCAGCGTACGCAAAAGAAGCGGCAGAAGATATTGTTACTAATGGCGGGAAAGCCCAAGGTTATGCATTAAATGTGGCCGACAGCGAGGCAATTACCGTTTTTTTTAAGCAGTTACCGCAAGCTGTTGATGTACTTATAAATAATGCCGGCATTCAGCACGTAGCAAAGCTTGAAGAATTTCCGGCTGATAAATGGCAATTTTTGCAGCAAGTAATGCTCGTTGGGCCCGCAATGATGACCCAAGCGGTATTGCCTAAAATGCGGGAACAAAATTTTGGCCGAATTATTAATATTGGCTCTATTCATGCCATGGTGGCCTCTAAATATAAGTCGGCCTATGTGGCCGCCAAACATGGCTTAATTGGCTTTAGTAAAACCATAGCGCTTGAAACAGGAGATGCCAATATAACCATTAATACCGTGTGTCCCGCGTATGTGAAAACTCCGCTAGTAGAGCAGTAAATTGCCGCACAAGCCAAAGAGCATGGTTTATCTGAGCAACAAGTTATCGATACTATTATGCTAGCACCCATGCCTAAAAAAGCCTTTATTGGTTTAGATGAAATACACCATACGGTAACCTTTTTAATGGCTGATGCGGCGCGAAACATTACCGCACAAGCTATAGCAATAGATGGCGGCTGGACCGCACAATAGGAGCTAACAATGGCAGGATTCGATAAAGTAGTAAGCAGTTACAGCGAAGCAATGGCAGGGCTTGAAGATGGCATGACAGTGATTGCCGGTGGTTTTGGTTTGTGTGGTATACCGGAGGGGCTTATTGGTCAAATTAAACGCCAAGGTATTCGTAACTTAACTGTGGTGTCTAATAACTGTGGCGTAGATGGTTTTGGTTTAGGCGTGTTACTAGAGGATAAACAAATACGCAAAATGGTGGCCTCGTATGTGGGCGAAAATGCCTTATTTGAGCAGCAACTACTTAGTGGTGAGCTAGATGTAGAGCTTACTCCACAAGGTACACTGGCTGAAAAAATGCGCGCTGGTGGTGCAGGTATTCCTGCTTTTTATACCGCCAGTGGCTGAGGGCAAAGAAACGCGCAATATTAATGGTCGAGACTACTTGTTAGAACACAGTATTACCGGTGACTTTGCCATTGTAAAAGCCTGGAAAGCGGATCGCTTTGGTAATTGTATTTATCGCCATACCGCGATGAACTTTAATCCTATGGCCGCCACCGCAGGTAAAATAACTGTACTCGAAGTAGAAGAAATTGTAGAGCCTGGGGAGTTAGAGCCAAGCCAAATACACACTCCCGGTATTTATATCGACCGGGTTATAAAAGGGGTGTTTGAAAAACGCATAGAAAAAGTGACCACCCAAGCAGCAAAGCAGTAAGGAGTAAGCTAATGGCATTAACACGTGAACAAATCGCCAAGCGAGTCGCGATGGAATTACAAGATGGCTATTACGTTAATTTAGGCATTGGTATTCCTACCTTAGTAGCTAACTATGTCCCCAATAATATTGCAGTAATGCTGCAATCAGAAAATGGCCTACTGGGTATGGGGCAGTATCCTACTGCCGATGCGCTCGATGCTGATATGATAAACGCCGGTAAAGAAACCGTTACTGCCGCCACTGGCGCAGCAATTTTTAACTCAGCCGAAAGCTTTGCGATGATCCGCGGCGGTCATGTTGACTTAACCGTATTGGGTGCCTTTGAGGTTGACCAAAACGGCAATATTGCTAGCTGGATGATCCCCAATAAGTTAATAAAAGGTATGGGCGGTGCGATGGATTTAGTGGCTGGTGCAAAAAACATTATTTGTACCATGACCCACGCTAATAAGCATGGTGAGTCAAAATTACTCAGTGAGTGCAGCTTACCGCTCACCGGTGTGGGGTGTATTAATAAAGTAATTACCGACTTGGCCTTACTGGAAATTAAAGATGGTGCATTTCATTTGTTAGAGCGCGCCCCCGGAGTGAGCGTAGAAGAAATTCAAGCGAAAACACAGGGGCGTTTAATTATCCCTAAAAACACACCCGAAATGACATTTTAATAATAGCTTATTAATTAAGCCCGCATTGTTGCGGGTTTTTTTATAACTTAAAAAGCTACCAATTTGAATCCGCGTTATAAAACCACTAATGTTAAGTAGGTTAGATCAAGCTCTGGCACGTTTTGAAGCTCGCCAACAATGTTTTTCGGCTGCTGTTGAGGTAACGCAGTCTATGGTTGATACTCTATTTGGTTCAAAAGAGCGCGTTAGCACCACAACACGCTTACCCAAAGGAGTCGACTCGCTTACCTTAAAAAAAATAATAACTGCATTTAATGAACATAAAGAAACAGCATTTACAGCTCAGCAAATGGGCGATTTAGTTGGTGTAAGCCGATCGACTGCTCGCCGATATCTAGAATATATGCTTGAAGCGGAACAGGTTAGAGCCGATCAAAGCTATGGTAGTATTGGTCGTCCAGAGCGTTGCTATAAAATATGCCAATAAAATAAAGAGTACAGAGTAAGGTAAGGCCTCATTAGGTAAATAGATCGCTCGCTCCGACTACAAAAAATAGCTATTTCAAAGGATGGATTATTTTTTTTATATAATTGGCTGCATTTTAAGCGACTTCTATGGTGATGTTCGCTTTAAGTGATGTTATACTCTGGCCGAATAATTTTTCGACTTTATTAAGAGTAAACTAATGGCAGATTTATCGAAGTACAGAAACATTGGTATTTTCGCGCACGTTGATGCGGGTAAAACTACCACCACTGAGCGTATACTAAAGCTTACTGGTAAAATCCACAAAAGTGGTGACACGCACGATGGCACATCAGTTACAGATTTCATGGATCAAGAAGCTGAGCGTGGTATTACTATTCAGTCTGCGGCTGTAAGCTGTTTCTGGAAAGATCACCGTTTTAACGTTATCGATACTCCTGGACACGTTGACTTCACTGTTGAAGTTTACCGTTCACTTAAAGTATTAGATGGCGGCATCGGTGTATTCTGTGGCTCTGGTGGTGTTGAACCACAATCAGAAACTAACTGGCGTTATGCGAATGAGTCAGGTGTAGCACGTGTTATTTTCGTAAACAAATTAGACCGTATGGGTGCTGATTTCTTCCGTGTAACTAATCAAGTACAAAAAGTACTTGGTGCAACTCCATTAATCATGACTTTACCAATCGGTAGAGAAGATGAGTTTGTTGGTGTTGTTGACGTTTTAACCAAGCAAGCATATGTTTGGGATGCGACTGGTCTTCCAGAAAACTACACTATTGAAGACGTTCCTGCAGACATGGTTGACCAAGTTGAGGAATACCATGAGTTACTTATCGAAACTGCTGTTGAGCAAGACGATGAGCTACTAGAAACGTACATGGAAGGTGTAATCCCTTCAATTGAAGATGTGAAGCGTTGTATCCGTAAAGGTACTCGTGACCTTGCTTTCTTCCCAACATACTGTGGCTCAGCATACAAAAACAAAGGTATGCAGCTTATTCTTGACGCAGTTGTTGATTACTTACCATCTCCTACAGAAGTTGATCCTCAACCTCTTATGGATGAAGAAGGTAATGAAAACGGCGAATTCGCTATCGTATCTACAGACCTACCATTTAAAGCGTTAGCATTCAAAATAATGGATGACCGTTTTGGTGCGTTAACATTCGTACGTATTTACTCAGGTAAACTAAACAAGGGTGACACTATCCTTAATGCGTTTACTGGTAAAACTGAGCGTGTTGGCCGTATGGTTGAGATGCAAGCAGACGACCGTAATGAATTAGCTAGCGCACAAGCTGGTGACATCATTGCTATCGTAGGCATGAAAAACGTGCAAACTGGTCACACATTATGTGATCCTAAGCACCCAGTAACACTTGAGCCAATGGTATTCCCAACTCCAGTAATCTCGATTGCTGTACAGCCTAAAGATAAAGGCGGTAATGAGAAAATGGGTGTTGCTATCGGTAAAATGGTTGCAGAAGATCCATCTTTTCAAGTTGAGACTGATGAAGATTCAGGCGAAACTATTCTTAAAGGTATGGGTGAGCTTCACCTAGATATCAAAGTAGATATCCTTAAGCGTACTTACGGTGTAGACCTTATTGTTGGTCAACCACAGGTTGCTTACCGTGAAACTATCACTAAAGAAATTGAAGATAGCTACACGCATAAGAAACAGTCTGGTGGTTCTGGTCAGTTCGGTAAAATTGATTACCGTATTAAGCCAGGCGAAGTTGCTTCTGGTTTCACGTTTAAATCATCTGTTGTTGGTGGTAACGTACCTAAAGAATTCTGGCCTGCAGTTGAGAAAGGCTTTAAGTCAATGATGGGCACTGGTGTTCTAGCTGGCTTCCCAGTACTTGACGTTGAAGTTGAGCTTTTTGATGGTGGCTTCCACGCAGTGGATTCATCAGCAATCGCGTTCGAAATCGCTGCTAAAGGTGCTTTCCGTCAATCTATCCCTAAAGCGGGTGCACAACTTCTTGAGCCAATCATGAAAGTTGACGTGTTCACGCCGGAAGATCATGTAGGTGACGTAATCGGTGACCTTAACCGTCGTCGTGGTATGATGAAAGACCAAGAGCCTGGTTTAACTGGCGTTCGCATTAAAGTAGACGTACCGTTATCAGAAATGTTCGGTTACATCGGTTCATTACGTACAATGACATCAGGTCGTGGTCAGTTCTCTATGGAGTTCTCACACTACGCACCATGTCCACAAAACGTTGCTGAAGCTGTAATCGCTGCAGAAAAAGAGAAAAAAGCTGCTAAGTAATTAGCACCTTAACTCTTTAAAAAAACCCGCACATGTTGCGGGTTTTTTATTGCCCATAATAAAATTGATATATTAGGGTGTGCTTATCTTTCGAGGTTAAATTTACAGCATTGCGTTTCCTTTTAAGGCTAGGTAATAACGGCGCGTAAATGCCCAGCATGCGCTAATTTGGCGTTAAATATAACGATTACAGCGAGCCCAATGAGTTATTAACTTAGCTGTGCGTATGCAAGTGGGAGGAGCATTACGATGATGCGCTATACTCCATGATATTATTGCTGAGTGGTATACCTTTGCCTATAAACGCTACTAATTTAATACAATTAATAAAAAAGGTGTAAACAGCTAATTGCCGACAATAAAAAAGGAGCTATTTGTAGCTCCTTTTTTATTTTAAAGTGCGGCGCTAGCTAAGCTTTTTAATTAGCTTTTCTTTTAGCGCTTTCATCTTTGGCGTGCGTGATTTCTTAAAGCTTTGTATTGGCATGGTAACCAAGTGCTCTTTTGGCAATGCGGGTATAGTTAAAGGGTATTGCCCTGCGGTGGGTACCGGAATCTCTTTAAGGTGCACTTTAAGTGCCTCTAGCATGGTATCGTTATCTACTTCACTAGGGCAGATAAATATACCTAGCTTTCTGAGTTTAACCCCCAGTTTTATACTGCTTGAATAACGCACTATAGGTGCAGCTAGTACTAAACCTAGTAATATAGGTGATAGCCACCAAAAAAATACCGGCGTGAAGTAATACGCTGTGCTACCCCAAGCAATAGCGACCAAAGTAGAAAATAACGTATAACTAAACGCTTCTTTCCATGGCACCATACGGCCTTCTCGTGGTTGAGCATCCCACTTAACTTTTTTGCCTAAAAACACACAAACAACAAAATAAGCATGAAACACCATCATTAATGGAGCCATGACAATAGCAAAAACTGTTTCTATAATTGCGCCTAACGTAAGCTTAATAGCACCACCGAAGCGGTTTTTTCTGTGCACCAAGGTTACGATTATACCCATTAGTTTTGGTAGCAATAAAATAACAATAGTAAGATAGAGCAGAGCATCAATTAAATCGGTTTTAGCTATTTGCCAAGTAGGGAACAATTGATAAGCGCGGTTAAAATAAACGTCGCTATTTAAAGCACGTGTTACGGCATCAACCGTACTTAACGCGAGCATAAGTAACCATATTAATGACGAAATATAAGCGGTAGCGCCAAGTAAAAAGTGAAATTTGCTCATCAGCTTTAACTTTGGTGACGGGAGTAATCCAATGTGTTGAATATTACCCTGTACCCAACGTCTGTCGCGCACGGCATAATCTAAAATATTACTTGGGACTTCTTCATAGCTGCCTTCAATATCTGCAAGTAGTAATACTTCCCAATTTGCACTGTGTAGTAATGATGCTTCTACAAAGTCATGGCTGAGTATTTCACCACCAAAAGGAGCATTGCCTTTAAGTGTGGGTAAACCACAGCAGTCAATAAATGCGCTTACTCTAATTATGGCATTATGGCCCCAGTAGTTTGCTTTATCGGTTTGCCAAAATGCCGATCCTGTTGCCAGCATAGGGCTATAAAGTACCGAAGCAAACTGTAAAAAACGACCAAAAAAGGTATCTTGGCGTACCGGAATAGGAATGGTTTGAATAAGTCCTACTTGCGGGTTGTTAATCATGCTTGCCGTTAGCTCTAGCATGCATTTACCTGTCATAACGCTGTCGGCATCAAGCACAATCATATGATCGTACTGGCTTCCCCAGCGCTCACAAAAGTCGGTTAAATTACCTACTTTACGGTGTTTATTATCTTCGCGGCGACGATAAAACAACTGCTTTGATGTCTCGCCTAGGCGCTCACACAAAGCATGCCAAGCACTTAGTTCATTTTTAGCTATTGTTGGATCTTGTGTATCACTGAGTAAATAAAAATCAAAGTTGGCTAATTCCCCAGTCTCTTTTAATGACTGTAAGCTAACTTCAAAGCCTGCAATAACACGGTGTGTATCTTCGTTATAAATAGGCATTACTATGGCAGTTTTTTGCTGAGAAAATGCCTGACTATCAAGCTTTATAGGTTTTATGCGCCTAAGGGTAAGCGGATCAATACGCAGTAACTGCAGTACAAACCCTATAGTACCACTACAAAATGCGGTAACAATCCATGCAAAGGTAATTGAAAATAATGCCAGCAAAGCATATTCAAGTGGTGTCATACCATTTGAGTTTAAAATTTCAAACATAATAGAGATGCCATACGCAGATATACCAATTGCGGCAATGGCAAATAACCAAATACGAAGTGCCTTAAAGGGCATAGATATTTTGGTGGTTTGTTTACTTGATGTCATTTGGATACCAAACATAACTCCATACCTCGCTAATTTCTTTATCATGCAGCTTTAACGATAAGCGCATGTCTACAGGTTTGCCGTTTTGTGGAGCTATTTTAAAAGCAACTCGCCAGCCTAATGAATCAGGTAATTTTTGCACAGTTACATCTCTAACCTCACCCGTTGTTAATTGGATGTCGGCATTTAAATTTAACTTTTCTGAAAGCTTATTTATATCAGGCCCAGCAAAATCAACCGTAAATTGGCGATGGCTTTTAGGTGGCGGATTATCTTCACCCGGTAATGCCGCGCTACCAATGCGAGTGCGAACTGCGCGTGCCTTATCATGCTGAGTTAAGTAAGCATTAAAGGTGGTCATTTCATAGCTTAGCTTTAACGAATCGCCTGCTTTAAATGGTTTTTCAGGTACCCAGTAGCTCACTATGTTGTCGTTTGTTTCTGTATCTGTCGGTATTTCTACCAGCTCTACTCGACCATTTCCCCAGTCACCTTCAGGCTCTATCCACAGGCTAGGGCGGTTGTGATAATGCGCTTCAATATCGAAGTAATTATTAAATTCACGATCACGTTGCGCTAAGCCAAATCCCTTAGGGTTCTCGTATGAAAAAGAGGTTACGCTAAGTTGCGACGGATTATTAAGCGGACGCCAAATCCAGTTGTTATCCTGAGATTGGGTTAACAGTCCGTCTGAGTCATGCACTTCTGGGCGGTAATCGTCAAAAAACTTAGTGCTGTTTTCGCCGTGATAAAACATGCTTGTTAGTGGTGCTACGCCTAATTTTTTCACGTCTTTACGGGCAAAAATTTGCATATCTACTTTAACGCTGGTGTTGGTGGTAGGGTCAATACTAAACTTATAAGCGCCGGCAACCGATGGGCTATCAAGCAGTGCAAAAATGATAATGTTAGTTTGTTCTGGCTGTGGTTTTACTAGCCAAAACTCTTTAAACACAGGAAACTCCTCACCAGACGCTTCAGCAGTATCAATTGCTAACCCTCGCGCCGATAGGCCATACACTTGATTAGGCCCAACAACTCTAAAATAAGAAGCACCTTGAAACACCATTACTTCATCTTTGTACTCAGTGGTATTAATTGGGTAATGCAGCCTAAATCCAGCATGGCCTAATTGTTTATTGGCAATACTCTTGGCTATTTCATCTTTTAAAGGTGCTGCAGTACCATCGTACTGATAAAAGTCAGTACTAAACGGCAAACGGCTAAGTTTAGAATCGCTATCAACTGTATTAATTGTTACTGGTGTTTTATATAAAAAGCCGGGGTGAAACAACTGTAGCTCGTAAAGACCTTCATCTTTCCACATTGACTTGTCTTGTTTAAAACGAATAGAGCGATAATCTTGATATTCAATATTATTTAGCGCATCTAGCTCGATGTTTTTAGGGGCAATATACTCCTCACTCGCTAATTTTTGAGCGCGGGCGCTGATCACATCAAATAAACTGTCTTGCGGGATGGCAACGTCAAGCGTAGCGGAAAATGCTTGCTGAGCTGAAAAAACAAGAAACAAGCTAAGTAATGGTACTGAGGCTTTTTTCCATGTTGATATTAGGTGAATTGGTGCTTTCATTTTCGTTCCTTTATAAAAACATGACTTATTTTTACAGTTAAGATTAATATCGATTTATTAATTTGTTTCATTGGTACTTTTAATAATAAACGTATAAAAAGGCTCAAGTATGCTTTGTTGTTTACAGGCTAAATACGAGAGTGAGTAGATTTAGTACGGATAGTACACAAAGTTTACTGAAGCTTGTCTGAATTACATTTGTATATAAAGAGAAAAGCCGCAACAGCGGCTTTTTAACAATTATAGTGTTGGCTTTTAGCTTTTAAACCTGCGAAATAAAGTAAGAGGTGCCAAAAAAATAGTTAACCAAAATAATGAGCCAGAGTCATCGTCATCATTTTGAGCCTCATCACTATTAACATTTATAGTAACTGTTTGCTCTAATGATATATTGTCAGCACTATCCTGGGCTTGCACAACTAAAGTAATAAGACTTTGTTGTTCATAATCAAGTTCAGCAGTCACCACGATCTGACCCTGGTTGTTAATAGTTACGCTATTACTACCCGACACAATAAATTTAACAACGGGAGAGTCATTAGCATTTGGATCGCTAAACGCTAACTGGCCAATCACAGTACCAACAGGGCTATTTTCATTAACAATAAATGTCTGGTTAGCTGCTATAACTGGGGTTTGCTCCTCAGGTGTTAAAATAACCTCAGATTTTATATCAACAATTATTGGATCGTGATCTGATGCACGATATGGGCCTGCTGCGTATAAGCTTGATTGTTGAGCATCACTTTTAAACTCGACATTGTAATCGAGTAAAGTGGGCTCATCGGCATTAATATGCCAATCATTAGTTGCAACTATTTTGCTTAATAATGATGGGCTTACTAAGGCATAATCTAAGCTACCCGCACGTCCAGAAAAACTATAAGAGTAGCCAAGGGTATTACCATCAAGCTCTGCAACTGCATTTTTATAGCCATTGTCGGCAAATGCACGAATAGGATCTTCCATGGCATAGGCATTTAAATCACCAATAAGAATAATATCCTCATCATCAATACCGGTTGGCTTGCTATTAAGCCAGCTTGCGTATGCATTAGCGCCGGCAACGCGTGTTTCATTCCAACATGCTTGGCCATCACTTTTATCTTGGTTTGCTCCTGTTGCGCTATTGCAACCACCTTTTGATTTAAGGTGCGCTACTGCAGCGGTAAATACCTCATCTGTTGCTAATACTTTAAAGCTTTGTGCAATTGGTGGGCGGTTTCCAAAGTCAAACGGAGGTTGTGTGGTGATTGCTGCACTACCTACTTCTACTACTCTATTTACACGATAGATTAAGGCTGTGGTAATTGCATCACTACCAATTTTCTCAAGGCCAAAATTAACAAATGCATACTGGTTAGCTGTGTCAAAGTCGTTAAGCGCATTTACTAAGCTAGCAATTGCACTAAACTCACCAAAGCCATCGTTTTCTATTTCCATTAAGCCAATAACATCGGCTTGTATTGCACTAATAGCACTAACAATTTTAGCTTCTTGACGAATAAACTCAGCTTCACTATCGGCACCACGACTAGTGGGGAATCCGGCTCCCTGACCATCGCCATTAAAATAATTAAGAACGTTAAAGCTAGCTACCCTTAGATCCGCATCTACGTGAAGTTCGGGAGCATTTTTACGTGCATTGGTAGTGATAAACTGCGGTGTTATGGTAGGCTGAATGCGATAAGTATCAAAGCTATATGCAAGTACCCCAGTTACAGTGTTAACGGTATCGCCAGTGCGTAGCGTATTTTCGGCAGATAAACCCGGTATAGGGTAAATTGGCTCAATATTTTGTAAAGTTGAGCCATCGTCTAAAAGAATTTTTTTAGTTAAGTTATTCGCTTCAAGTGTGTTGGCAGCATCACCGGGCAGGGCAACTTGTGTACCTTGATACAAACGCTCGGTTGCCAGCTCTATTTCACCATAGCGTCCTAAACCAAAGTTATTAGTCACTATTAATGGCTGCTCTAGTGTAATAAGCATGCCTTCAAATGCTTCTAAATCTGTTGTATTTGTAACTGGGAGTGAGATTTTAGTTGCTGATACAGTTAAACCCGAATTGCAAACGGCCACTTGGGTAACGCTACCAATTTGAGTGGCATTGAAATACTCTTCAACACTGCCTTGTACACGCACATGGTCGCCTACACTCACATTTGCTGCTGCAAAATAAACAAAGATGCCTTCAGAGGTTAGTGGGTTAGTATCGTCATCAACAGGTAAAGAGCTAATAAAAAAACCTTTTAACTGATTGTCACCTTGGAAGTTGGCCGTTACAACCCCTTCTAACTCTACTGTAGTATTAACCAATGGGCTGGCAGCACCAGTACCTTGAATGGCGTTAATGGTTGTTTTATCGTTGCCACATATCAGTGGTTCAAGTGGCTCTGGTTCAGGTGTTGTGCCGCTACCAAAAAAACCTAGCCCTGAAAAGTCGTTTTTATCAAATTGTAGCCATTCGTCACTTGGGTTAAAAGTGGAGTCAGGGGTTGCCCGACCAATAAGAATATTTTCCTTACGGCGTAGCGTTTTATCTTTTGTAGTTACGCCCCCGGCAGACCAAATTTCTTTTACCCCACGCTGCCCAAAACTGTCAATAACATTAGAGCCTTGCATTAGTACTAATGCGTCGTCACCATTAAAGTTAACTGCACCACTAAATAGCTGAGCTTTTAATTTAAGCTCATCATTTGCTCTAGAGTCTGAAGTGACAATAACATAGGTACTGTTTGCAGCAAGCAACCCCGTAAGCTCTTCAGTTACACTGGCTGATCCAGAGCCATTTGAATACAAGCTAAGTGAGTAGCCATTTAAAGAAACCTCTGCGGATGATGTGTTATAAATCTCAATAGCTTTATTAAAGCCACTTCCCTCAACGTATTCAGAAATTATCAGTTCGGCAGAGGCTGATGCACTAATGCTTGCAATAATAAGCGCTAATGGGGTTATTTTTGTTTTAAACATTGGTCATTATTCCCGTTTATAATTCCAGATAGGATATTAGTTTAGAGAATAAATATTACAAAAATAATATTCAGTGTGAATGATTGTAAATGCAAAGTAAGGCGGGCTTGTTGCCCGCCTTGTAAGGCTTACTTTTTAGCTAAGTATTGTGCAGCTTGCTTAGCAAAATAGGTAAGAATACCGTCGGCGCCAGCACGTTTAAATGCCAGTAGCGACTCCATAATAGTGGCCTCTTCAGCTAACCAGCCGTTATCAATCGCAGCTTTGTGCATAGCGTATTCCCCACTTACTTGATAAGCGAAGGTTGGCACGCCAAACTCATCTTTAACTCGGCGTACAACATCCAAATATGGCATGCCAGGTTTAACCATTACCATGTCGGCGCCTTCTTGCAAATCAAGCGCGACCTCGCGAATGGCTTCGTCAGAATTAGCTGGATCCATTTGATAGGTTTTTTTATCAGCACCCTTTAAGTTACCGGCAGAGCCTACCGCGTCTCTAAATGGGCCATAATAGCTTGAGGCGTATTTAGCTGAGTAAGCCATAATGCGAGTGTGAATGTAGCCATCGGCTTCAAGTGCCTCGCGAATAGCGGCAATTCTGCCATCCATCATGTCCGAAGGGGCAATAACGTCAGCACCTGCTCGGGCGTGCGACAGTGCTTGCTTAACTAGTATGTCAGTTGTGATGTCGTTAATTACATAGCCACTTTCATCAATAATGCCGTCTTGTCCGTGGGTGGTAAACGGGTCTAGCGCGGCATCAGTAATTACACCTAACTCAGGGAATGCTTCTTTTAATGCACGTACTGTACGTTGTGCTAAACCATCATCGCTATACGCTTCTTCAGCATGTAATGACTTTTTGTCGGCCGGTGTTACCGGAAAAATAGCAATGGCGGGCACACCGAGCTCAACCAGTTCTTTGGCTTCTATAAGTAGTAAGTCAATTGATAAGCGCTCGATACCGGGCATTGATTCAATTGCTTCACGACGGTTTTTACCTTCGAGTACAAATACCGGATAAATAAGATCATTAACGCTAAGCTGGTTTTCAGCCATAAGACGGCGTGAAAAATCATCGCGGCGCATTCTGCGCATGCGAGTATATGGGAAAAGATCTAGACCAGATTGGGCCATATTTATACGCTCCTACTTTGGGATTGTGGGATTGGAAAATTAATTACTTGGTTACGACCATGCTGCTTGGCAAAATACAGTGCTTTGTCGGCACGTTCGGTAAAAATTTCAGGGTTATTTATATCTTCAGCAACGCTAGTATACACTCCCGCGCTGATTGTAAATGAAATAGTAGTGCCAGCCACATGCACATTATTAGTAGCAATAGCGTGGCGAATTTTTTCAGCAATGGCTATCGCGCCATCATTTTGGGTATTGGGCAATAGCACCACAAATTCTTCGCCGCCGTAACGTGCTACTTCATCAAGCGGGCGTTGTAATTGCTTTTTAATAGTATCAGCAGCAGTACGAATAACCTGATCGCCAGTTAGGTGGCCATAGGTATCGTTTATTACCTTAAATTTGTCTATATCAAGCATAATAACACTTAATGGTGTTTGTTCGCGACGCGAGCGGCGCAACTCCATCACTAATTTTTTATCAAAAAAGCGTCGGTTTTTAATACCAGTTAAGGGATCTTCCATGTTTAGCTGTTCAAGCTCACGGTTTTTTTCTTCTAGTTCTCTTAGTGTTACTTGTAACTCAAAAGTACGCTCATCTACTTGTGTTTCGAGCTCTTGACGCACGCTTTCTTGTAAAGATATCCGCTCATGTAATAAGGCATCTTGGGCAGCACTTTTAGCTATTAAGGTTTGTTGAGTAGTTACTTGTTCATCGCGCTGTAAAATAAAGAGTTTCATTACCGCATATCCAAGGGAGAAAGCGCAGCTAAGAGAGCAAATAAACACAAAAGCCACTCTACTGTTTGTAAATATATAAAGCCCTGAAACAGTAATAATAAAATAAACAATTGCGGCTAAAAAGCTGCATAAAGCTAGCAAAAGTGCTTTTTGGGGTTCTGATGGGTTTTGGCGAATACAAAGTAAGGTTGTTACAACATAGTAGCCTAAAACAATGGGAGTGGTAATAAGGCAAAATAAGGTGACAACAAGTGTGGGAAAAAGCCAAATAAACGCAATAAGCAGTGCATATATAGCTATTATAATTTTTTGCACTTTAAACCATGTAACGGTTTTAGGCTGACATACCTGTTGCTGTAGAGGTAAGAAAAGTACAGTTATCAGCATCACCAACATGGGGATCATAAGTTGTACTGTGCCCGCAGAACGTGTGTGGATGAAACTAAAGCCACAAATAAAATATAATAAGATACTGAGCATTAATGTTATAGCGCCCGTGTAAGCAAAGTATTGCTTACGCGAAAAAGCATATAAAATAAGACAGCTAATCGCTAAAGAAAAAACAAAGCCAATTAATAATCCGTAAAGCAAATTAAGCTTACTTTTATATGTAAAGAGCGCATCTGCCTGCCATAAGGTTAAAGGCACGCGTAATCCTGAGCTATTGCTCACTTTAACGATAACAGTGGTATTACTGCGAGCAGGAAGCGTTAATTTTACCAGCAAAGGTTCGTTTTTTATTTGTTGTTGTGGCAGTAAAGGAGGGGCATTAATATTTATTGAGGAGGATCGTCGCTTATCGAGTAAGTGATATACCTGTACTTCATTTAATAGCGGATTATCGATAGAGAGTATTGGCGTTACACGCGTATTGAGCGTATTTTTAATTGTAAATTGGATCCAAACAGGGCGTTGTTCAATCCCTAAATTAAGTGGTTTGTTGGTTAACGTTTGCCACTGTTTAAGATCGCTCTGCTGGGCGGTTGCTATGGATGTAGGCGCAAAAGAATAATAAATAGAGTTAATTTTTTCAGATGTAAACTGCTCATCGATCTCTATTGTATTAGCGGCGGCTAAACCAGTAAAAAGGATAGTTAATAAGCTTAATAACACTCCAATAACTTTCATTACTTAGCTTTTAAACCAAAAACATTATAAAAGTTTAGAGTAGTTTGCTGCGCTATTGCCTCAGGAGTAAGGTTGTATAATTGGGCAATTGTTTCGCACACATAAGTTAATAATGCAGGTTCATTACGGCGAGATTTAGGCTTTGGGCTAACGGTGCGCGGAATCAAAAAAGGCGCATCAGTTTCTATTAACAGTTTATTAAAAGGGATACTGGGGATTAATTGTTGTAGTTCTTTTCCACGGCGTTCATCGCAAACCCAGCCGGTAATGCCGATATAAAGCCCTAACGCTAAGTAGCTTTTTAATGCCTGAGCGTTACCTGTAAAGCAATGTAATACGCCGCGTACATTAAATTCTTTTAAAATACTGAGCATGTCTTCGCTGGCATCACGTTCATGCAAATATACAGGTAAGTTTAGCTGTTCAGCTAGGGCAAGCTGGCGCCTAAGTACGCTTCGTTGTACATCGCGAGGCGAAAAATCACGGTTATAATCAAGGCCGCACTCCCCAATGGCTATAACTTGTTTATGGCTTGCAAGTTGAGTGAGTTGTGTCTCAAGCTCATCAGTAGCCGATTTAGCATCGTGAGGATGTACGCCTGCTGTAGAAAATTGCTGATGCTCTATAGCCAGCTCAAGCGACTGCTCACTGGCTGCCACGTCGCAGCCTATAATCAGCATATGCTTTACTCCCGCAGCATTAGCGCGGGCAATAATATCTTGATGCTGTTCATCAAACTGATGGTTAGTTAAATTAACCCCAGCATCAATTAAGCTGTATGGCATTATTGAGTACGTTTAACGCGTATAGAGCGGTTTTGACCTTCTTTTTTTAATAAAAAAGAATTAAATACACCACGACTAATAACCACGTTGTCATCTTCTTTTAGCGTTATGCCGTCAGATCCAATTTGGCGCCATTGTTGGCCGTTTTCTAGAGTAATAATTAACTCACCATAAGCTGCTTCTTTAATGGCTGATACAGTTGAGCTAATAGAGCTGTCATTTTCTTTCGCAATATTTTTATGCTCTAAACCAAACTCTTCTGCTTGTGTTACCGCTACAGCAACAGGTGCGGTGGCTTCTGTATTTGTTGGTGAGAGTGTTTTATTTACAGTAGGCTTGCTCAGCGGTTTACCGGCAACCGTATTATCGTAACAAAGCAGGCGGTTAAAGTCGTTTTCAATAAAGCTACATGCTTGCAGTGCTTGCTCGTTAATAGCTGTGGCTGCAAAAGTCGGTGCGCTTAACAAAACTAATAGTGAGAGTAGTTTTTTGTTCATGTTATTCCTCAGATTCTTGTTGTGGTTTAGCGGTATAAAATTTAGCTAAAATTAGGCCTAGCTCAAACAAAATAAGCATAGGTAGCGCTAATAAAGTTTGTGACAATACATCGGGCGGTGTTAAAAACATCGCTACTACAAAAACACCCACTACAATATAGGGACGTTTTTCTTTTAAGCTTTGCGTTGTTGTAGCGCCGCTCCAGCACAGCAGCATAATGGCTACTGGAATTTCGAAAGCGACACCAAAGGCAAAAAATAGTTTTAGTACAAACCCTAAGTAGCTACTAATATCCGGTGCTAAGGTGAGCATTGCAGGACCCGCACTGGTAAAAAAGCCTAAAATAATTGGCAGTACTACAAAGTAGCAAAAGGCAATACCACCATAAAACAAAAAGATGCTTGAGGCGAGTATTGGCATTAACATGCGTTTTTCGTGCTTATACAATCCCGGAGCTATAAAACCCCAAACCTGGTGTAATATCCACGGAATAGAGGCAAATAATGCGACAAATAACGTTAGTTTAAAAGGGGCAAAAAATGGCGCTGTGACATCAGTTGCTATCATGGTTGCAGTGCTTGGCAAATGTGAAATTAATGGCGCTGCAACAAATGTATAAATGTCGTTTGCAAAATACACTATTGCAATAAAAATAACTAAAATGCTTAATAGTGATTTAATCAGCCGATCGCGTAATTCAATTAAATGCGCGACAAACCCCGATTTTACTTCCTCAGCCATTATTTTTTATACCATTTAGTAAGTTGACCACAAAGTGAGAAATTAATTTCACTTTGTATCATCAATATTTTGCTTATTAGAGGGATCGATTTGATTTTTTTTATAACTGTGGGTCACAGACTGAGCGGCCTGTTGTAGTTCAGTTAGTGAACTTTGTAGTTCAGGACTTAAATCGGTTAAGTTTTGTTGCTCCGCTTTTTTAAGGTTTTCGTGTAATTCGTGCACACGCAACTCTTCGCTCACTTCAGCTTTCACTGAGTTAGCAAGCGACTTTGCAGTTTTTATCCAGCGGCTTACCGTTCTAATTGCTACAGGTAAACGCTCTGGACCAAGCACCACTAAACCAACAATTAAAACAACAATTAGCTCCCACATCCCCATGCTAATTAAACCTTGTTATTGTCTTTATTTTTTTCAGTGTGGGCAGAATCAAGCGGTGCACTTTCTTCTGATTTTTGAATCTGCTCTGGCTTTTCTTTATCTGTATTTTTTTCGTCAGACATTGCTTTTTTAAAGCCTTTAACTGCTCCACCTAAATCACCACCAATACCGCGTAATTTTTTAGTGCCAAACAAAAGTACAATAATTGCTAATACAATCAATAACTGCCAAAGACTAATACCGCCAAATCCCATGTTTATCTCCCGTTTTCATAATTATAAAGTGTATATTTTAAATACTAATTATACGCCTAAAAACGTAAATAGCACTTAGTTTATGTGCTACGCCATGCTGCTATAAAACCAATAATAGCGCTACTTATAGCGATACTTGCAGCAATTAAATCGTGCTGTAAATAAAATAATGCAGCAATAACCATAGCCGCACTGCTAAACAAACCTAAAACCAAAGGTTTATGAGATCCCTTCGGAGCCTGTACTTGAATTTGTGGTGGGCGTTTTAAGCTTTGATAAATTAGATCGGGCAGCTCTGGCATTTTTTCGGCCCAAAAGGGTAATTGTGCATACATTTGCTTTATAACCGATAACGGACCAACTTGTTGCTTAACCCAGTCTTCTAAAAAGGGCTTAGCGGTTTTCCATAAATCTAATTGTGGATAAAGCTGGCGGCCTAAACCTTCAACATACAGTAAGGTTTTTTGCAGTAATACCAATTGTGGTTGTACCTGCATATTAAAGCGCCTTGCAGTATTAAATAAATTAACCAATACATGACCAAACGAAATTTCAGCTAAAGGCTTATTAAATATAGGCTCGCAGACAGTGCGAATAGCAAATTCAAACTCTTCAATACTGGTGTCGGGCGGTACCCAACCCGAGTCCACATGCAACTGCGCAACTTGGCGATAATCACGATTAAAAAAGGCTATAAAGTTTTCCGCTAAATAGCGTTTATCTTCTTTGTTTAAGGTGCCTACAATACCGCAATCTATACCAATATATTTAGGGTTTTCGGGGTGCTCACGAGAAACAAAAATATTACCTGGGTGCATGTCAGCATGAAAAAAGCTGTCTCTGAACACTTGGGTAAAAAACACTTCAACGCCACGCTCAGCCAGTAGTTTCATATTGGTGTTTTGCGCTAATAAAGCATCAGTGTCTGATACCGCAATACCATAAATACGCTCCATTACTAATATATTATGGCGGCTGTAATCGCTATAAACCGTAGGGATGTAAAGCGAATCTGAGTCTTCAAAGTTACGTTTAAGTTGAATGCCGTTTGCACCTTCGCGCATTAAATCAAGTTCATCAAGTAGGGTCTTTTTGTACTCTTTTACTACTTCCACAGGACGCAGACGTTTTGACTCGTGGTGTACTTTTGCTAACACCTTAGCGAGCTTTTCCATTAAGGCTAAGTCGGCGTTAATTTGTTGATTAATGTTAGGGCGGATTACTTTAATAACTACATCTTGCTCTATACCATTTGTGTCAACTAACGTTGCGGTATGTACTTGTGCTATTGATGCCGACGCCAGTGGTGTTTGTGAAAACTCACTAAAACGCTCGCTTATGTCATTAATTTCGAGAGCTTTTTCTATTATTTTTTGTGCAAGTTCGCCGGGAAAAGGTTCAACCTGATCTTGCAAAAATGCCAGCTCTAATGCAATTTCGTGCGGCAGTAAGTCACGACGCGTAGAAAGCATTTGGCCAAACTTAACCCATACTGGGCCAAGCTGTTGTAGGGCTAAACGTAATCGCAGCCCTGCGGGCTTATCTTTATGCTGATTACGCAGCCAAAATAAACTACCTCGGGCTATTTTCGCAAACCAAGGGATTTTATGTTTTGGTACTAACTCATCTAATCCGTAGCTAAGCAGTGTTTTAGTGATGTAATACAGTCGTGCAGTTGACACAAAAAATCCTTAGCGGGTAGTCAAAGTGGTTAGTAAGGCATTAATACGTTGTTCTATAGCAGCAACTTGGCCTTTAAGCTCACGGTTTTGTTGTTTAAATTGTTTAAGCTCTAACGGATGAATGGTAATTGCCAATTCATCTTGGCATAAGCTTGTTAGGGTGCGGCTTAACTGCGTTTTTGCTTTATTGCCGTGTTGCTGGAGCGTTTTGAAGTGTAAATATAATTGCTGTGCGGGAGCATCACCAAGGTGCGATGAAAGCTGCTCAGGCCAATCTATATCTAGTGTTGAAAATGCATTGCTATAGGTTTGAGCTATGTTTAAATCGCCTTGTAAATCAAGTTTGTCTTGGCGAATTAGCTGGGTAAGCATGGCTGGGTTTTTTAGCGCAAGCAGGGTGTTAAGGTCGGCGCTAATCATGCAATCTGCGTCTGTATCACTGGTTGCGCTATATAAATGAAGTTGCTTGTCGCTAAACACTAGCAGCAGCTTTAGCTGAGAGCCCCTAACATCAACGACTAAGCGCTGATGCTTAACTGCTGCCAACTTTCCCGATAGGCTTGTATCGAGTTTAAGTGCTTGATTAAGTATTCGCTCCACGAGCGAAAGTACTAAGTTGGGTAACATAAAAAAATCAGTTGAGGGAGCCTCAGTAGAATTTTTTTCGGTTGCTTGCTCAAGCGCCATAATTATTTACCTTAGTATTTAAAGCCGCGATGCAGCGCAACAATACCACCGGTTAAGTTTTGATAAGTGGTTTGCTCAAAGCCTGCATCAGACATCATGCTTTTAAGCGTGTCTTGATCTGGATGCATACGAATCGACTCAGCTAAATACTTGTACGATTCGCTGTCGTTTGCCACTAACTTACCCATAGTTGGTAATAAGTTAAATGAATAAAAGTCGTATGCCTTACTGAGTATTTCATGCTCTGGCTTTGAAAACTCTAATACCAGTAAGCGCCCGCCTGGTTTTAAAATGCGGTACATTGAACGTAATGCTTTGTCTTTGTCGGTTACATTACGTAAACCAAATGCAATAGTGATCAGATCAAAGCTATTATCTGGGAATGGTAAGGCTTCAGCGTTCATTTGCACGTAGTCAATATTGCCAACTAAGCCTAAATTATGGAGTTTTTCACGGCCCACTTTTAACATAGACGAGTTAATATCACCGAGTATAACCTGACCGGTTTCTCCGACTAGTTGGCTAAATTTTGCAGTTAAATCGCCCGTACCACCGGCTAAATCTAAAACATGGTGGCCTTTACGAACGCCAGAGCTGGCTATTGTTTGACGTTTCCATAAACGATGTACCCCAAAAGACATTAAGTCATTCATTACGTCATATTTTGCCGCAACTGAATGAAATACGTCTGCAACCATTGAGGCTTTATCGTTTTCGGCTACCGTTTTATAGCCAAAATGCGTGGTCTTTTGTGGTGTTTCGCTCATCATTAATCTCTATCGTGGTAATAAAGACTAGTGTACTTGATTGTGCCCTGAAGGTGCAATTTGAATATGATTTATCAGCTAATTAATGCTCCGCAGTAAAGCTATTTTGCCCTAAAGAGCGTGCTTTAAATGCCGCATTAGAAGCACTTTTAGTTAATTGCTCAAAGTCAGCTTGTTGTTGCTGTGCAATCCCCAAAGAGAGCTTAATTGCAGGTAATGCCAGCGCGTTTTTTGAGCTGATAAAGCGCAGCTTTGCAACACCTGCGCGTACTTTTTCTGCAATTAAATTGGTTGTTTCACAATCTACGTCGGTAAGTAGTACAGTAAATTGATCTTTTGCAGTACGCCCCGCTAGGCCGCTTTGAAACACATATTTTTGTACTTGTTTAGCCACTTTGCTTAAAATTGCTTCTGCGATTACATCGCCAAAGTTATCAATAAAGTGATCTAAATTGTCTATTTGAATAGCAATAGCACAAACCGGTTTATGTTGATTTGCCCATATTTGCACTTGCTTGGTTAAATAATGGCGTTTATACAAGCCAGTTTGACTATCAATAATATGTTGTTTACGCAGGGTGTTAAGCTGCTTTTTAGTTTTTTCGTGGAGTTGTTTAGCATTACTTAATTGTTGTTTAAACTGTTTGTGTTGCGTTAACAGTGTTGCTGTTTGCTGATCTAGCCTTGTAAGTGCGACCCGGCTATTTTTAATGTTATTTTCATCAAGCGAATGCATACACTCGCTAATATGGCCGGCAAAATTAATAAATTGTTTTTCAGTGTGTTGTGCGCTTTTAGACAGCGAGTTAATTACCCCATTAACATTCTCTATCATCGACACTTCAGTGGCATGGCCTTGATTTAAATGCTCAAAGTAGAGTTGCTCGGTAAATAAACTGTCAATAAGAGTGTTACTTGCAATAGCGCGCTCAATGGCGCTATTAAGGTCGTTGTTTACTTGGCTAATATAAGTATAAACAACCTGATAATTAAGTGGTGTAGGTGGCAAAACATGGCGCTCTAAAAATACACACACTTTTGTCATTTTATCTTGTGCTACAGCCATAGAGTCATGGAACATCATTTGCAAATACCAACTAAATACATATGCGTATTAATTTATAAACTCATCCAATGAAGCGTTTCGCATCCAAGCACTTGTACCATAATCATTATATCGGTTATTTAAAAGTAAAAACGACAGTTAGTTATCTAAATTGTAACTTTAGCAACATAATGGCTGCTTTTATCATCAATTACTTTTTGTTTCATTCAAAAGCATGTTTTATTACTGGTTATTAAATACCAACCTGCTTATATCAGTCGTATTAGTTTTTGCGTGCTTGGTCGTATTTATCTTGCTATTTATTTAGCCTGCGATAGGTTTACAAAATCTATTTAATTGTGAAGCTATATAATAATGAATCAACTTTTATCTCGACCATTACGCCACTCGCTACTGGGAATTACTTTTTTATGCACCTTAAGTGCATGCCAAACAACCTCACTTAATGCCGATAAGCAATTTACTCAAGTTGCCGAAAACATTGTGCAAAATAGACAAGATGCTAGCCCCTACAGTAATAATCCTCAGGGGGTAGATGGCTACTTACTACCTAACTTAACTGCCGAGTATTTAGCGCAAGAATATAAAAAAAATACCCAGCTACTTGCCGATTTAGATACGGTAAACATTGATAAGTTAAGTGATGAAAATCGGATTAACTTTAGTATTTTGCGTGCTCAAGTGCAAAATAGCGTGGATGAATATGTATTTAATGCCCACTATATGCCGCTTACATCTGAATATGGGTTTCATTCAAGCTTGTCGTTTATGGTTAAAAGTTCACAATATAAAACGTTACAAGATTATAAAAATTATTTAGCGCGATTAGCTCAGGTACCACGCTTTTTTGAGCAAAATATTTATTGGATGAAACAAGGTTTAGCAATAGGGTTAACGCAGCCTAAAGCTGTACTTAAAGGTTATGAAGATTCAATTAGTGTTTATATTGTTGATGATGTAACACAATCTGAATTTTATCAGCCATTTTTAACGAATACTGCAGGCTTAAGTAGCAGCGAATTTTATGAGCTGCAACTCCAAGCTAAAACAATAATTAAAGAACAAGTAATAGCAGCATATAAAGATTATCTCACCTTTTTTACTGAAGAGTATCAAGCAGGTGCTCGAGACAGTATTGGTATTTCGGCAACGCCTAATGGGGCTGCTTTTTATGCTAATCGCGCCAAGCATTACACCACTACAGATATGACCCCAAAAGAAATTCATGAGTTGGGCCTAAAAGAAGTGGCACGTATTCGTAGCGAAATGGAAGAGGTAATAAAAGAAGTTGGTTTTAAAGGCACGTTCGCTGAATTTATCCACTTTTTACGTACTGATCCGCAGTTTTACGCAACTACTCCAGAGCAGTTACTAAAAGAAGCTGCTTATATTGCTAAAAAAATGGATGCGCAACTGCCTAGATTATTTCATACCTTGCCGCGCAAACCTTATGGCGTAGTGGCTGTTCCCGCCAATATTGCTCCTAAATATACTACAGGGCGTTACTCGGGTTCGAACCGCGACGATCAAGCTGGTTATTACTGGGTAAACACTTATGCGCTAGATAAGCGACCTCTTTACGCGCTAGAGGCGTTAACGCTGCATGAAGCTGTACCAGGGCACCATTTACAAATATCACTTAATGCTGAGCTAGAAAATTTGCCGAGTTATCGTCGTGATGCTTATTTATCAGCATTTGGCGAGGGGTGGGGGCTTTATTCTGAGTACTTAGGAATAGAAGCTGGGTTTTATCAAGATCCATATAGCCGTTTCGGACGTTTAACCTATGAAATGTGGCGCGCTGCACGTTTAGTTGTTGATACGGGAATGCATATGTATGGCTGGAGCCGTGAACGCGCGATGAACTTTATGGGCGATAACACTGCTTTGTCGTTGCACAACGTTAAAACTGAAACAGATCGTTATATTTCATGGCCTGCGCAGGCGTTATCGTATAAAATTGGAGAATTAACTATTAAGCGCTTACGTAAAGAAGCGGAGCAGGCCCTTGGCCAAAAATTTGATGTGCGAGAGTTCCATCATCAAGTGCTACGCCATGGTTCAGTACCGTTATCTGTACTTGAGCAGCAAATTCGTTTGTATATTAAAAACGAACTAGCTAAACAGGATATTTAATTAATCCGCATCAATCGTAATGGCTTATATTAGGGTTATAAATTAATAAAATGCGCATATCATCTATAATAAGTGATATGCGCATTTGTCTATTGAAGCCATTTTCATTTATTGGCGAAAAAGTACTGCAGAGGGGTTTTGAGTGAACAATTTTATAGTTCTAAGTATTAATGTATTTGCGAGCCTTTTTATTGTTGTATTAGGGTTTATAGTTTTATCGGTTATTATTTTTTATTTTAGAGATATAACCCAAACAAAGCATGCAATTAGGCGCAACTATCCGGTAATTGGTCGGTTTCGATATTTTTTTGAGCGCCAAGGCGAATTTTTCCGCCAGTACTTTTTCGCACTAGATAGAGAAGAAATGCCGTTTAATCGTGCTGAACGTAGTTGGGTATATCGCGCTGCAAAAGATGTTGATCATACTGCTGCGTTTGGCTCGACTCAAAGCCTTGAAGTAACCGGTACAGTGATGTTTATGAACTGTGCATTCCCTACTTTAGATGAAGAAGCGCTCGATCCTAGTAATGTGACATTAGGCCCTTACTGTAAAAAACCTTATACCACTAATTCAATATTTAATATTTCAGGTATGAGTTTTGGTGCTTTGTCAAAACCTGCTGTACGTGCTTTATCTAAAGGAGCTAAGCTTGCTGGCTGTTGGTATAATACCGGTGAAGGCGGTTTAAGCCCGTATCATTTAGAAGGCGGGGGAGATATTGTATTTCAAATTGGTACTGCTAAATACGGTGTGCGCGACGATAATGGCAATTTAAGCACTGCTAAATTAAAAGAAATAGCAGCTCACGAACAAGTAAAAATGTTTGAAATAAAGCTAAGCCAAGGCGCTAAACCAGGTAAAGGCGGTATGTTACCTGGGCGAAAAGTTAACGCTGAAATTGCAAAAATACGCGGTATTCCCGAAGGGCAAGATTCAATTAGCCCTAATGGCCACCTTGAAATTAAAAAGCCGTCAGATATTCTTGATATGTTGGCAACCGTACGTAACGCAACCGGTAAACCAACCGGCTTTAAAGCGGTAATTGGTGAGTATACTTGGTTAGAAACTCTTTTCGCTGAAATAAATCATCGCGGTATTGAGTCAGCGCCCGACTTTATTACTATTGATAGTGCAGACGGTGGCACAGGCGCCGCACCACAGTCATTATTAGATTCAGTGGGCTTACCACTGCGAGAAAGCTTGCCATTAGTAATTAACTTGTTAGAAAAACATGGGCTCAGAGAGCGAGTAAAGGTTATTGCCTCAGGTAAGTTAATCGTACCCTCTAAAGTTGCATGGGCATTAGCACTGGGGGCTGATTTTGTTGTATCTGCTCGCGGCCATATGTTTGCACTAGGGTGTATTCAAGCAATGCAATGTAATAAAGACACTTGCCCTACAGGGATCACCACGCACGACAAGCGCCTGCAACGTGGCTTAAATGTGGCAGACAAAGCACAGCGTGTGGCAAACTATAATAAGTATGTGCACTATGGAGCGGGCTTAATCGCGCACTCGTGCGGCGTATCTAGTGCGCGAGAGTTAAAACGTGAACATGTGCGTATAGTTCAAGAAAGTGGTCTTTCAGAGCCATTAGATAAAATTTACGAAAATTATAAATAACACAGTGAGCATTAAATATATGAGTGCTTAAGCGCACTAAACTAAGCTGCTTTTTTATGCACTCAATATTTATTAGGTCATTAATTAAGGCCCATTGTTACGTAATATAACAATGGGCCTTAATTTTATTTATTTATTTATTATTTGCTTGAATGCCGGTAATTTTTAAACGCTCTAATTCACAGCTAAATAAAAATTCCAGCACTTCTAAATGACGACGAACTTCATCAATATTTCGCCCTACAGCATATAAACCATGGCCACGTATAAGCACTCCGTGTTCAATAGGAGTGTGTAAATGATGATCGCTTACCAATAAACTTAAATGGTCTATGTCTTGGTCGTTATTAAAAATAGGAATGCTTAGGGTTTCTAAATGCGAGGTAAAACCGGTTAAAGCTTTTTGCATTTCGTAGCCAGTTAAATCGAGTTTATGACTTTTTGTTATTTGCGAAAGCACGGTAGCCGCAACAGAATGCGTGTGCAGTACACATTGCGCTTCGGGAATTAGCTGATACAAGCTCAAGTGCAGTTGTGTTTCGGCTGAGCGTTTTTTTGTTCCTGCCAAAGGCTTGCCTTGTAGATCTAGCTGTAAAAATTGCTCATTGGTCAACTTGCCTTTATCTTGGCCACTAGCTGTTATTACAAAGCCCGACTCAGTTCTTGCTGAAAAATTCCCACCGGTTGCGGGTATCCACTCTTTTTGGCTAACCCACTTCCCAGCTTCAATAAGTTGCGAAATAGCGGTATTGTTGTTTTGCATATATTCCTCACAAACGAGCATCAGTTAATTGTATTTAGACGGCTAAACTTCTATATTAAGTGATGGTAGCACCGCTTTGCGTGCAAAACCACAATTAAGGATATAGAGTGTTAATAACTAAGCTACCAGCATAAGGTATGTTTTATCAAACTCTAATAACAATTAAGTTGGTCATTTATACTTAACCTGATCTCCGGATAATAAACCTATCTCAAGCAGCTATTTTCAGCGCTAACTGCGTTGAATTTACTTGCAATAGGCCAGCTATTAACGCGTAAATTCGCCTTATTTTCACTGAAAATCTTTGGCTAGAGAAAATAAAGTTAAATATAAATATGATTCAATACGTTAGTAAATCTCTTAACCAGAGTTCAGGTTACACTAAAAACTTAAAAGAGGGCGGCACAAAACTATGTCAACTTTAACACTTACATTATTGCAAAGCTCACTACACTGGCTCGATAAAGACGCTAATTTAGCTATGTTTAATAAGCAGTTAGATGCAGTGACTCAGCAGTCAGACTTGATTTTACTGCCCGAAACCTTTGCCACAGGCTTTGCAATAAACTTAGATTGCGCTGAGCCTGAAAATGGCAAAGTACTTACCTGGTTAAAGGCGCAAGCGCATAAACATAATGCAGTAATTGCAGGCTCAGTATTTGTTACGCAAGGCAGTAAAAAGGCCAACCGGTTTTATTGGGTGCAGCCCAATGGAGAAGTAGACTTTTACGATAAGCGTCATTTGTTTTGTTTAGGCAACGAAGGCGACTTTGTAGTAGCAGGACAAGCGCGCAAAGTGTTTACTATTAATGGCTTTAAGCTATTACCACAAGTGTGCTACGACCTACGCTTTCCGGTATTTCAGCGCAATAACAACGATTACGATGTAATGATTAATATTGCTAATTGGCCCGCAGTGCGACGCCATGTTTGGGATACATTATTAATGGCGCGAGCGATGGAAAATGTATGTTATGTGGTTGGGGTAAATCGCATTGGTGATGATGCCAATGGTGTTGCTCACAATGGTGGCACAGCGGTATATGACTTTAAAGGTGATGCTTTAGTAAAAGCTGCAGATAATAGCCAAGCGCTAATAACCATTACTTTGCACAAAGCACCATTAAATGACTTTAAGGCTAAATTTCCGGCGCATTTAGATGCGGATGCTTTTAACTTAGTATAAAGCAGCTTAAATTAGCCAGCGGCTAATTAAGTGTTAAAATAGCCGCTGATATTTATTGGCGGCAGCACTATGAACAACTCTTTAATCACTCCAGTTATTTTAGCGGGCGGCATTGGCTCTCGTTTATGGCCGTTGTCGCGCCAAGCAATGCCAAAACAGTTTTTACCCTTACTCGATGCTGAACCTACTGGGCAGTCGTTATTACAAAATACCCTAACACGGGTAACCGGTAGGGTATTCAATCGAGCTATTTTAGTATGTAACGAACAGCACCGATTTATTGCCGCTGAGCAAGCTGCTAGTGCAAATCCGCGCGCATTACTTTTAGAACCCACAGGTAAAAATACTGCCCCAGCAATTGCTTTAGCTGCGCATTATGCGCTACAAAATGGCATAACAGGGCCACTGTTAGTTATGCCAGCGGATCATCATATAAATAATTTTAACTTACTCACCGAGCAGTTACACGGCGCGACAATATTAGCTGAGCAAGGTAAATTAGTTACCTTTTCTATTACGCCTACCGAGCCACACACAGGTTACGGATATATAAAACAAGGAAGCGCCATTACCGGTACTGACTGCTTTGAAGTAGCTGAATTTAAAGAAAAACCCAGCTTAACCACCGCAACAAGCTACCTGTTAGATGGAAGTTATAGTTGGAATAGCGGTATGTTTTTGTTTACTGCTGCAGCGTATTTACAAGAGTTGGCTCGCTTTGCACCTAAAATTGCCAATTGTGTGGCTAACGCCGCCAATTTTAGTCAGGATTTAGGCTTTACGCGCCCTAGTGCAAAAGCGCTCGAAGCTTGCCCGAGTGACTCCATAGATTATGCTATTTTAGAGCGCAGTGACAACGTAGTTGTCATGCCTGTTGCCTTAAATTGGAGTGACGTAGGTGGTTTTTCATCACTTGCTAAATTGCTAAAAAAAGATCCGCAAGGCAATAACGTAAATACTAATTATGTCGCGCAAAACAGTAAAAACAATTTAATAATAAGCGAAACCGATCATACTATTGCCACCTTAGGGGTAAGTAATTTAGCTGTTATTCATACCCACGATGCCACACTTATTGCGAATCAAAATGAGCTTGATGCACTGCCGTTATTACTCAAAAAAGTAGCGCTTATGCAAACAGACAAGTTAACCCACCACCAAGTTGTTTATCGGCCGTGGGGAAATTATCGTACCTTGGTAGAAAGCAGTGGATTTAAGGTTAAAAAAATAACCGTAAACAGCGGCGCTAAGCTCTCTACGCAGCGCCATCAATATCGTGCCGAGCATTGGGTAGTTGTATCTGGGGTTGCCGATGTATGCATTGATAAGCAAGCACTAACACTCAGTGCAGATCAGTCTTGTTATATTGCCGCTAAGCAAATTCATAGTTTGGCTAATAATAAAAATGCGCCGTTAATAGTAATTGAGGTACAAACAGGCACTATTTTAGATGAAAGCGACATTGAACGGTTTGATGATAAATATGGCAGAAACTAACAACGCTTTACTGCAGCCCTTTGCGTACACACCTTAAATACTCTTCTAAACTTTGCTGCCAAAGGTCGAGCGCTTCATTGATGGCGTTTTTTAGCGGCTTTTTATCAAGCATACGACGCTCTATTTTTTTCAGCGCTAAACCATAACGGTTAAAGCCCAGCTGTAGTGCGGTATTGGCTTGGCGATGTAATAATTTAATGCATTGCTCGGGCTGTTGTTCTACGAGCGCTTGGCAGTGATTTAGTTTATTGCGGGTAGAGAGCACAAACTCGTTATAAATAGACGACACTTCATCAATACTAAAAGAGCTGGTAAGCGTTTCGCTAGCGCTTGCGTCATATAAAGTATCAACCAAATCTACAGCTACAGTAGCCGTTTTAGTTGACTGTGAATCGCTTAGTGCTTGGCGCAATTTTTGGTGTTTAATAGGTTTACCTACAATGTCTTTTATACCCAGCGCTAAGTACTCTTTTACCTCACTAGGGCTTAAGCTTGCAGTAAAGGCTAGTACGGGAGTACGCTGGTTTTTATGCTCAATTTTAGCCAATGTTTTAAGTACTTGTTGGCCGGTCAAATCAGGTAGGTTCATATCGAGCAGCACTACATCAAAATGATGCGCTTGCATTAACTCTATTGCAGTTTTACCGTCTTTTGCTAACTTAATTTTATGTTCGTCGTCGGCCATAAATTCTACGGCTATTTTTTGATTTAAATCTAAATCCTCTACTAACAACACCTTTAAACCGGTTAAATAATCTTTACTTTGATGACGCTGTGCTACTAGGCTGAGTTCGCCCAGCGCACACGTAATATCAAAGCTAAACACGCTGCCACTCCCTAGGCTACTGGCTATTTCTAACTTGCTATGCAGTTTTTCGAGTAAGCGGCTGGTTATTGCTAAACCAAGGCCTGTACCGCCTTTTTCTTTTCCGGCGTTACTTTGCACATAGGGTTCGGTTAGGTAGGCTATTTCGTCATTCTCGATGCCGGGGCCTGAGTCTTTTACGCTTATTTTAATAGTGTGTTCAAGTTGTTTTTCAGTGATTAGATCAATTTGAATTTTAACGCTACCTTGGTCGGTAAATTTAATTGCGTTACCCACAAGGTTAATAATAATTTGCCTGAGTTTTTGTTGATCGCAGTAGTAACAGGCTTGATCGGGTATATTGCAAAGTAGCTCAAACTTAAGTTGCTTTTGCTCTGCTAGAGGGCTTAGTAATAAGCATAAATTTTGTATCCAAGTTTTAAACTCAATATCTTCTTCGTAAAGAGCTTCGTCGCTTTGATCAAGGCTGGCGTAGTCGAGTACTTTATCAACCAGTAAATTAAGGGATTCGGCAGAGTTAATAATTGCCTCGCAATAGGCTTTATTGCGAGCATCACTTGTTTGGTTCATAACTAACTGAGCACTGCCTAAAATGCCGTTTAAAGGGGTGCGAATTTCGTGGCTGATAGTTGATAAAAACAACCCACGTATTTCTAGATCTTTACGGGCTTTTTTAGTGAGCTTATTAAGATGCTGCTCCCTGCGCTCATTACACAACAGTGCCATGCCAGCGGCATAAAACATAGGTGCTATAACCCCGTTTAAAAAAAGTAACGAGCTAAACCAAGGGCTTAATAGGGTGTCATGTTGCTCAATTTTTTGCATAAATATCGAGCGGGCAATAAAGCTTACGGCAACTAAAGTTAAAATTATAATATAAACAATGCTGCCGTTGGGATAGGGCTTACGTGCATACTTTATAAATATAAACAGTAAAAATGCAGCTTCAGCTATATGCTGTATATCAGATATAAACAGCCTATCTTGAATAGATGGCGACAAAAAGCTGTAATAACCCAGCATTACGCTGCTAAAAGCAGTAAATGCACAAACAAGTTTAAAGCCAATACCGCGATAATCTAAAAACTGGCTAATAGCAAGGCAATGCACAATTGAGGCCGCAAACATCAATATATTGGCAATGCTAATGGCGACAAGTTCAGGAACTCGCCCGATCAGAGTAAAGCCAATAATAACGCCGAGCAATAAAACAGGATAAAAAATATAAAGCAGAGTGCCTGGAGTGTGTTTATTGGTGCGCCAGGTTAAAAAATTTAGCAGGGTCATTACCACCATAACGGCGATACTGGCAAAATATAGGGTAAAAGAGTCGAGCATTGAGGCACCAATAGCGTGTTATTAGATTAAAAGTATAACAATAATTACTTAACCGAAAATAGCTCAATATATTGTTTAACACATTGAACTGTATTGAAATTAAAACGTATATTTTATTTGCTGGGGAGCGACTTATTATTTAAAATTTGAGTTTGCTGATTAAGCTTGCCCAGATACAAAAACAGACACGTATGTGCCTGTTTTGTGTTTAAACTAAAGTTTAAATTAACGTATTTCGTCTGGAATATGCTGCTGTGCCCACGATAGTAGCTCAATACGGTTACGACATTTTGTTTTTCTAAATGCGCTGTATAAATGAGTTTTAACTGTGTGAGGGCTAATGCTTAGCTCTTCAGCAATTTCTTTATTTTTTGAGCCATTACTCATTAATGAAATTATGGCTTTTTCGCGCTTGGTAAGTTTAACTGGCTCAATATCGCCTTCGGTAAGCTTATGCAGTGCATCTTTATTAAACTGCAACATACGATTTAATGCATTACACATTATATCTCTGCGATACCAAAGTTGATCTTCAAGTAGTAAGCGAATACCTTTCATCAATACATCGGCGTTATCTGTGGTGTAAAATACACCACGAATTCCGCTAAGTAAGGCACGATTAGCAAGCTCTGGGTTTTCATCCAAATTAAATAATACGATATCGCATTTAATCCGTAAATTAACCAGTTGCTCTTTTAATTTTCCCCACGCATCTTTGCTCGATGTTTCGATAAACAAAAGTCGTGTTCCTACAGGCACATCTAAAATATTGGTGCCTGTGGTTACGCTAATACCTTGCGTTTTTAACAAAGGTTCTAAAACGTTAATACCAATAGTGTTAATGGGCTCTTCATCTAATAACAAAAAGGCTGAACTGCTCATATTATTTTTACTCTTTTATAAAGCTTATGATTAAGTTTACCACGACCTCCACACCTTTTGTATTAGAAAGTCGCGTTGTAACGCAAAAAGCAAGTACGATATTATGATTATTTAAACATAAAATGTTGCAAATAAGTAATTATTTATTGATTGCGATTACAAAATAAAACAACCTAAAAAGCTTATAACTAATTGTATAAAATAAATAGCTGGTTATAGCGCCACTTTTTTGGTGTTTTGATAAGGAGGCCAGCCCATCTCTTTACCTGCAAGCATATGTAAATGAATATGATATACGGTTTGGCCACCATGTTCATTGCAATTCATGACCACTCGGTAGCCATCGTCGGCAAAGTTTAGTTGCTTGGCTAATTTAGCCGCTACTACATATAAATTACCTACTAAATGCGAGTTTTCAGGCGTTACATCGTTAATAGTAGCAATTGCCTTTTTGGGGATAATAAGTGCGTGAAATGGCGCCTGAGGGTTTATATCTTTAAAGGCGAGAGTATGCTCATCTTCATAAATAATATCAGCTGGGATCTCACGATTAATTATTTTAGTAAAAATAGTCTCTTGGCTCATTATATGGCCCCTAATTAAGTATGATTAAAGTAAGCTCCACTAATGACAAACTTTACAAGCAGTGTCAAACTGAAATCAAATAAAGGAGAAAATATGCGTAAATCAATATTATTAGGTAGTGCCGCAGCGCTATTGTTTAGTGTGTCGAGCATGGCAGAAAATATTCACTTTCCAGAAGAGTTTGTGCCTCTGCAAGTTGGTGAGCGTGTTATTGAAAGCTCGATATTTAGCCGTGTTGATGACATAGAGCTAGCACCGGGTAGTTATAAATTAAAGCTTAAATATACTGACTTGTATGACCTAGGTTACGACGATCACGAAGTGGTAGAGTCTGAACCATTTTGGGTAAATGTAACTATTGAAGCGGGTAAAGATTATACTTTAGAGTTTAATCGTGCCAAAAATGCGGTTGGGGCTAAAGTATTTGCACAGTCGCCACAAGTAAGCTTAAAAGCAAAAGGAAGTGCACTGGCTGCGCCATTAAGTGTAATTTCTAATGCCCAGCTTACAAACACTGTGCCAGTACAGCAAGTTAGTAATACAACGGCAATGGCAACAAGCGCAAGCGAAGTAAGTAAACTCGTTGCACCTATTAATGGTAAGGGCATGCCTAGCGCAGCAGCAATGCTCGACTTTTGGTGGCAACAAGCAACTCCAGCTCAGCAACAAGCCTTTTTAGAAAAAGTAACCAAGTAGCTTTTTTATGCAATTAAAAAGGGCCGAATGTCGGCCCTTTTTGTATTTTAAACACTCGCTTATTAAGCTCGTTTTTATTCAAATAATGCGTCTATAGTGCCATGTGCTAGTGGGTGATAACCCGGGCGTGCTTTTAAGTACACGCTTTGTGCCCAGTCTTTTTTGCCGTTATCAATAAGTGACTTATAAAGCGGGACAATTAGCTTACGACGACCAATACTGGTTAAGTGCTTATCAAGCGCCGGATAAATTGGCTGGTAGCCATTACCTACCGCTAGCATAAACCAAGCAAATGCACGCTCAGCGTTAGTTGATTGCGTTAAGTTATACGCAGTATCAAGCTCGCTCATATGTGTTTGGCTTAAATCGCGCGGTAAGTTATTTAAAAAGTGCAACCATTCATGCACCGACCAATTAGCTGTAGGCAATTGCGCTGCTGTGATATCGCCATTTAACCAAGTAGCTGTTGCTGTATCTACTTTATCAAATGCATCTGATGTTGGGTTAGGTGTATCGCTTGGTAAACCTGGCGCAAAAATCCATTCATTTACTTTATCCATGCTCACAATACCAGGGTACTTATCAATTAAGTTAGCTTTTAGGTAAGTAACAAATTGTGCAGTGGTTAAAGATTTAAAGGCAAATTCGTTAAAGTAAGTTTTTACAAAGGCGTCAAACTTATCGCGGCCATATTTTTCTTCTAGGTAAATTAAGAATAATTGCCCTTTGGTATAAGGTACAGAGCTAAACGCATCATCAGGATCGCGGCCATTAAGCTTTAAGTTAAGGCGCGTGTCTGGTGCATCAAGCGTTTTAATTTGGGCGCGAATACCTGCTGCATCAAGGGCTTGTTCCATTACTGCGCGGTCGCGACCAAATACTTCTTCCATAATGCGGTTTTCAACGTACGAGGTAAAACCTTCGTTTAACCATAAATCTTCCCAGGTTGCATTGGTAACTAAGTTACCAGACCAAGAATGAGCAAGCTCATGGGCAATTAGATTTACTAAGCTTTTGTCGCCTGCAACCACGGTTGGGGTAATAAACGAAAGGCGTGGGTTTTCCATGCCACCAAACGGAAAACTTGGCGGTAACATAAGTAAGTCGTAACGACCCCATGCATAATCGCCGTAAAGTGCGTTAGTTTTATCGATCATCGCTTGGGTGTCGTTAAATTCGGCAACCGAGGCATCTAAAATAGTTGGCTCAGCAAAAATACCGGTTTGATGCGACATTGCTTTAAATTCTAAATTACCTGCGCCAATAGCAATTAAGTAAGGCGAAATAGCTTGTGGCATATCAAAAATGTAGTCGCCATCTTTATAAAGCGCGTCTTTATTGTCGGCACTCATTACCGCACGTATATCTTTAGGAGTATGAATGCGCGCTGAGTACGTTACTCGCATTGCCGGCGTGTCTTGTACTGGGATCCAACTACGGGCATGAATTGCTTGCGATTGGCTGTACATAAACGGGTGTGTTTTGCTGGCTGTTTGCTCTGGTGTTAACCATTGTAGGCCAGACGCTTCAGGGCGGCTATTATAGTAAATACGTACTTTTGGCGCTTGGCTTTTAAAAGTAATGGTTAATTTTGAGCCTTTAACATCATCGCGTGTTGCTAAACTAAATTTAGCTTTATGCCATGTGCCGTTTTGCGCTTGATACATTACTTTATCAATATCTAAATCGCGAGTGTCGAGCACTAGAGTTTTACTGTTGTTATTTTGCCATTCTAGGGTGTGCTCAACAAAACCTTCTAATTGCTTGTCGGCAAAGTCGACATCTAAATCAAGGTTTAAATGCGTAGTAATAACGTCATTGAGGTTAGCATACGAGTTTTGATCAATAGCATTGGCCATTGCTTGTGAGCACATACCAGCCATAGCTAGGCTTAAAAAAAGAGGTGTGATTTTCATAATTACCCTGAACACAAATAAATAAGTGTTGGTTTTATATCATGATTGGCGAGGCGGGTTGAGCAATTTTTACATTCAGATGCGCTATTTGCGACAATGCGTTAAACTAACGCGATTAGTTACCGGTATATTTAGAGAGCTTTGTGGCGCACTCATTACAAACGTTACATACATTTGCATTAACCAGCCAATGCCAACAATTTGTTAAAATTAATAACCTAGAGCAGCTTAAAACGCAAAGCTTTAAGCCTCCATTTTGCCTATTAGGCGAGGGCAGTAATACGGTATTTTTAAATGATTACACCGGTACTGTTATTAAAATGGCAACTCAAGGTGTACAAATAAAAGAGCGCGCAAACGATTACTTAATTAGCGTGGCCGCTGGCGAAAACTGGCATCAACTAGTCAGCGAGCTGTTGGCTAAAAACATTCCCGGGCTTGAAAACCTAGCGCTTATTCCAGGTACTGTGGGTGCTGCGCCGGTGCAAAATATTGGTGCCTACGGAGTTGAATTGGCTAAATTTGTAGAGTCGGTTGAGTATTTTGATATAGCAAACAAAACCTTTAATACCTTAAATAATGCGCAATGTGAATTTGGCTATCGCGATTCTATTTTTAAACACGCGTTAAAAAATAAAGCGGTGATCACTACTGTGCATTTAGCCTTGCCTAAAGAGTGGCAGCCGGTATTGAGTTATGGACCGCTGCAGCAACTTGCAGCCGTTACGCCACAAGCGGTATTTGAGCAAGTAATAGCAACACGTAACAGCAAACTGCCCAATCCTTATACCTTACCTAATGCAGGTAGTTTTTTTAAAAACCCCATTATTACTAATCAATGTTTAGCTACCTTATTAACTACCTTTGCAGATTTACCGCATTATAAACACGGTGCAAAGCACCATAAAGTGGCTGCGGGTTGGCTAATAGAGCAGGCGGGTTTAAAAGGCTACCGCATTGCAGGTATTGAGGTACATAAACAACAAGCCCTAGTGCTAGTAAATTACGGCCAAAGCCAAGGAAGCGATTTAATTGCGATGATTAAACATATTCAACACAGCGTATTTTCTCGTTACAACATTATGTTAGAGCACGAAGTACGCTTAATTAATAACAATAGTGAATGCCATATTACAGCGGAGCCAACGCCATGAAAGCACCCGATGGGAATAAACTCGCCATTTTAAATGCCCTCAATCAAGGTGGTTTTATTTCAGGGCAGGTATTAGGCGAGCAACTGGGTATTAGCCGCGCAGCTATTAGTAAGCATATTAAAAGTTTACAAGAAATGGGCTTAGATATTTTTAAGGTAACTGGTAAAGGTTACAGCTTAAATAGCCAAGTCGGACTGTTAAACCAAGCGCAAATACAACAACACTATCAAGCGTTAGGTGCAACTACCGCCAAAGTAGAAGTACACCCCATAATAGACTCCACTAATAGTGAGCTAATGCGCCGCATACAAGCAAAAACTGAGCTTGAATCGGGTACTGTTATTGTGGCCGAAATGCAGCAGTTGGGGCGTGGGCGTCGGGGCCGGGTTTGGCAGTCGCCATTTGGAGCCAACTTATATTATAGTTACTTTTGGCGCTTAGATGATGGCATACAAGCCGCTATGGGCGTATCTATAGTGGTTGGCTTAGCTGTATATGATGCTATTAAAGCGCTATACAACATAGAAGTAGAGCTAAAATGGCCTAACGATATTTACCTCAATAAACAAAAGCTCGCTGGCGTATTAGTTGAGCTCGACGCGCAACCGCAAGGTCCTTGTCAGTTAGTTATAGGCATAGGTATTAACTTACAAATGCCAGAGAGCTTTAGTCAGCACATTGATCAAGCATGGACTGATTTAAGTCAACATACGCAGCAGCTTAATAAAAATCAGTTGGTTGCCTCGCTTACTTATTATTTAGAGCAGCGTTTAGAGCAGTATAGTGAAAGCGGTTTACAGAGCATGCATCAGCAATGGAATGCTTTAAATGCATTTGCTGGTGAATGTGTAGAGCTAAATACCGGACATCGTAGTTGGCGCGGAATATGTGAGGGAATAGACTCACAAGGCGGAATTCGTATTCGCCAAGATGGTGAAGTAAAAAGCTATTACGGCGGCGAAATTTCGCTCAGAAAGGCGCAACTATGAAATTACTCATAGATGTAGGCAATACTTCACTTAAAGCTAAGCTGTGGCAAAACGAGCAAGTTCAAGCATGTGATTTAAATAATTTACCTTGGCATGCAATTACACACGTTATTTATGCTTGCGTAGGGCGCAGTGAGCTACTTAATGCTATTTTAGCGCAAGCCGCCTTTAATAGTATTAGCTGCTTTGAAGCTAAAGTAACTAAAACGCTAGGCGGGCTCACCTGTGCTTACGAGCACTTTAATAATTTAGGCATAGATAGATGGCTGGCACTTATTGCAAGCTTTACCTTGTATCCAAATAAGGCCTGCATAGTTGTTGATGCCGGTACGGCTACCACAATTGATGTACTCAATAGTGACGGGCAGCACTTAGGTGGCTGGATTTTACCTGGCCTTGATTTAATGACCTGCTCGTTAACACAAAATACCCAGCGCGTTTTTGATGATGAAAATACGCCATTTACTAATCAGCTGGGAAAAAACACCCCAAACGGTTTAAAAAATGGTGCCTTGGTTGCCACCATAGGGGCAATTAACCAAGCTAAACCTTATTTAAATGATAAAAATACGCAAATTATTTTTGCCGGTGGTTATGGGGCGTTATTACAACAGCAATTCAAAGAGAGTATTTTTGATCCAATGTTGGTTATTAAAGGCTTAAATTATTGGTATGAATTAGATGAAAATAGCAATAAATTATAAAAAAGCCGGTTTTTGCCTGAATTGTGAGCATTTAGACAATAAATTCTCATTTATTTTAATTTTATAGTTGCATCCCAATAAAGCTTACTCTAATATCTCGCCCCGTACTAAAGCAGTGCCGACTTAGCTCAGCTGGTAGAGCAACTGACTTGTAATCAGTAGGTCAACCGTTCGACTCGGTTAGTCGGCACCACTTTCCTTTTTACCGAAAGTGCATTAGTAAAGAATTATCGTGGAGGGGTTCCCGAGCGGCCAAAGGGATCAGACTGTAAATCTGACGGCTCAGCCTTCGCTGGTTCGAATCCAGCTCCCTCCACCACTTTATTCTTGACGGTTAGAGGTATTTTAAGAACAGGTTCCTAACGCGGGCATCGTATAATGGCTATTACCTCAGCCTTCCAAGCTGATGATGCGGGTTCGATTCCCGCTGCCCGCTCCAGTTTATGGTGATGCTGATATAGCTCAGTTGGTAGAGCGCACCCTTGGTAAGGGTGAGGTCGGCAGTTCGACTCTGCCTATCAGCACCAGTTTTAAGAACCTCCTTAAGCGCTTCCTTTATCTGTCAGAAAAAACTATTTGAAATTTGAAAAAATCAACTTAATCTACCTATGGTGGATTATTTTCATATGTAATATAGATACACAAAACTGATAGGTTCCGTCATGGCAAAAGCAAAGTTTGAACGCGTAAAACCGCATGTTAACGTAGGTACAATTGGCCACGTTGACCACGGTAAAACTACATTAACTGCAGCAATCACTAACGTACTTGCAAAAGTATACGGCGGTGTTGCTAAAGATTTCGCATCAATCGACAACGCTCCAGAAGAGCGCGAGCGCGGTATCACAATTTCAACGTCTCACGTTGAATACGATACGCCTACTCGTCACTACGCACACGTAGATTGTCCTGGTCACGCCGATTATGTTAAAAACATGATCACTGGTGCTGCTCAAATGGA